>NZ_JAMLIX010000002.1:1157500-1395612 GCF_023953965.1 Bosea sp. (in: a-proteobacteria) | reverse complement strand
CCCAACGCCAGTGGCCTGCTTTTACTCCGCCACGATGGCCTGGAATCCGACCGCCGTTGACAGCGGCGCGGTCGGCGCCGCGCTGGGAACCGGCGAAGGTCCAGTTGCGCCGTCCAAGGGCGATGCCGCGGAGCGCTCTCTCCGCAGCATTGTTGGAGAGACAGATCCTGCCGTCGTCGAGGAAGCGAGCGAAGTCGGCCCAGCGCCGGAGCATGTAGTTCATCGGCTTCAGGACCTCGGCGGAGCGCGAGAGGGTTTCCCGCTCGCGCAGCAGCCAGGCCTGCATCTCATCGAGAAGCGGCTTGCTTTTCTCCTGGCGTACGGCCCGCCGCTCCTCGGCACTGCGGCCGTTGATGACGCGCTCGATCTCGAACAGCGCGTCGAGGCGCCTGACCGCCTCCAGGGCTATCGGGGAGACCGGCTTGCCCTTCACACCGTCGCGGGCCTTTTTGGCGATGTCGGCCAGCTCGAAGAAGCCGCGCCGCGCATGGGCGAAGCAAAAGGCCGGCGTGATCGGCTGTTCCTTCCGCTGCGGGTCGAACAGCGGCTCGAAGCCTCCGTAACAGTCGCACTGCAGGATGCCGGCAAACCCGGCCAGATGCGTCTGCGGATGCTCGCCGCGGCGATCGCCTGAAGCGTAATAGACCGCCGCCGGCGGCGCGGGGCCGGCGAAGGGGCCGTCATCGCGTACATAGGTCCATATGCGCCCGGTCGCGCATTTGCCCTTCGCCAGGATCGGCACCGTCGTGTCGTCGCCGTGAAGGCGCTCGGCCGCGAGGACGTGGGCCTCGATCACGTCGAAGAGCGGCTTCAGGGCGAAGGTTCCATGGCCGACCTGGTCGGCCAGCGTCGACAGCGGCAGATCGATCCCCTCGGCCTTGAAGCGCGCGCTCTGGCGGTTCAGCGGGATGTGCTGCCCGAACTTGTCGAAGACGATCGTCGCCAGCAACTGCGGACCAATGAAGCCGCGTGGCGTCGCGTGGAACGGCGCCGGCGGCTGGCTGACCTTCCCGCAATCGCGGCAGGTGAACTTTTCGCGTACCGTCTCGATCAGCTTGAAGCGCCGCGGGATCTCCTCCAGCGTCTCGGTCACGTCCTCGCCCAGCTTCGACAGCCGCGAGCCGCCGCAGCAGGTGCAAGCGGTGGGAGGATCGATCACGATCCGCTCGCGCTTGATGTCCTCCGGCCAGGGCTTGCGCACCGGCCGCTTGCGCGTGAAGGCGCGTACGTTCCCGCTCTTCGTCGCCGCAGCCTGCGCGGCAAGCTCGTCCTCGCTCGCCGCAATCACGAGCTCGTCGAGCTGAAGCTCCATCTGCTCGATCAGCCGCGCCGTGCGTTCGGAACGCTGGCCGTATTTCTCGCGCTTCAGCTTCTCGATCATCAGCTGCAGATGCGCGATCAGCGCCTCGGTATCCGAGAGTTTCGCCCGCGCGCTGGCGGCTGCCGCCTCGGCTTGCAGCCGCGCCTCGCGCTCGGACCGCAGCGCCGCCAGGGCACCCGCGAGGTCCGAAGGAAGATCGTCTGGCGTCACCATCACGATCCAAGTGAATCAGATTTCGCCTGCGATTTCAAAGGCCAAATGCTATCCAACCCGCGTCGGGCGCCAGGTTTCCTGCGGATTTCGCCAGTCGATCCCGGACAGTAGATAGCCCATCTGCGCGGGCGTGATCGCCACGACGCCATCTGCCGGTGATGGCCACAGGAACCGCCCGCGTTCCAGCCGTTTCGTGAACAGGCAGGCGCCCTGGCCGTCATGCCAGATTACCTTCAAAAGATCGCCTCGACGCCCACGGAAGCAGAACAGATGCCCGCTCAGCGGATCACGGCGCAGCACTTCCTGCACCTGCAGCGATAGGCCCGGGAAGCCCCGGCGCATGTCCGTATAGCCCGTCGCCAGCCAGACCCGCACGCCCGTTGGAACCGGGATCACGCAAGCCGCTCCAGCGCTTGCACGATCCGGATCAGAGCCTCGACGTCGACATCGCGTTCCACGATCAGGCGTCGCCCGTTCGCACTTACCACCGCAATGCGCCCAGCCGTGCCTGACACCGGCGTTCCGCTCGTCGCGGCCATCTCCGGCACGATCACAGCTGGAACAAAGCCTCCGGCGGCTTCGCCTCCAAGGCGGCCTTCGCGCCATGCGCGCCGCCAAAGGTGCAGAAGCTGGTTCGAAATGCCGTGTCGACGCGCTGTCGCCGAAACAAGACGTGGCCCGGAATAGCTCTCCTCGACGATCCGAAGCTTGGTTGCGTCAGGCCAGCGGCGGCGCCGACCCATCTCAACGATTTCCAGACGCGTAACCGCATGACTATGTTGTAGCCCCCAAAAGCCCGGACATTTCTCACGGTGCTGCATGGGCCGCGATGAACTCGCGGGGTGAACGATATCCGAGCGACCTGTGCGGGTGAAGCTCGTTGTAGTGGTCGAACCATTCCGGCAGGGCGAGCATGACGGTTTTGGCATCGGGGATGGGATTCACCGAGACGTAGTCGCGCTTGAAGGTTCGCACGAAGGCTTCGGCCATGCCGTTGCTCTGCGGGCTCTGGACCGGAGTTGTGAGCGGCTCCAGGCCGATATCGCGGGCAAAGCGGCGGGTCGGACCTGCGATGTAGCAGGAGCCGTTATCGGTCAGCCATTCGATGGTCTGCGGCAGGCGGTTGACCTTGCCGAAGCGGTGCTCGACGGCGGTGACCATGAGGTCGCAGACATCTTCGCCCTTGATGCCCTCGGTGGTGGCGACATGGCCAATGGCTTCCCGGTCGCAGCAATCGAGCGCGAAGGCGACGCGGACCTTTTCGCCGTTGTCGCAGCCGATCTCGAAGCCGTCCGAGCACCAGCGCAGGTTGGAGCGTTCGACGGCGATGCGGCCGTCGTGACGGCGCTCGACCCCACCGGCATGGCGTTCGAGCAGAAGGCCGTTGACCTTCATCACCCGATAGACGCGCTTGCGATTGGCGGGCGCACGGCCCTCGGTCAGGGCTTTGCGGCGCAATCTGGCCCAGACGCGAGCATAGCCGTAGGTTGGCATGTCCTCGATGACCGTCTCGATCTCGGCCAGGAGCGCCTCTTCCGGCAGGGGCGGACGGCCTCTGCGCTGGGGAGAGCGCCCGGCCGTCCGCTGCGCCAGCCGGGCGGCGAGATGCGAACGGGCCACGTCCAGCGTCGCGGCGACGGTGTTCATGGCAAACCGTCCTTGGGCAGCGACAGCGACCGCAATCTCCGTTTTTTTATATCCTCCGCCAGTTCGAGGGCGTCCTTCAGGATTTCCACCTCCAGGGTCTTCTTGCCCAGGAGCCGCTGCAATTCGCGGATTTGCTCCTGCTGCTCCCGGAAGGCGGAGGCCGGGACCACTTCCTCCTCGGCCGCCGTCGCGGTCAGCGCCCCTTGCTCGGCAAGCCGCCGCCACGTGAAAAGCTGGTTCGGCGACACGCCGCACCGGCGTGCCACAAGGCTGACCGTGACACCCGCCTCGCGCGTCTGCGCGACGATCTCCAACTTCTCCGCAACCGACCACCGGCGACGCCGCTCAGGCCCGGTCAGGACCTCAACCTTCGGATAAGAACCAGTCATAGACACGACATTACTCCCAACCCTTATTTTAAGGGTGAGACCTGTCCGGGGAATTCGGGGGCCGTTTCAGACTATCAATATGGCTATCCATATCGACAGTCAGCTACCGCCTCTTGATCAGCGCAAGATGGCCCTCCTCGGAGGCGTACAATTAAAGTACGATCTCAATGGTATACGTGTTCTCAGTTCTGTCCGGCCCGGCCCACCACTCATCCGTGTAGGACCCGGACTCTTTGCGGACTCTCAGGATTCTTTCGATATTTCAAAGACTTGCCGCTTGTGTTGGCTAGGGAAGTGTCTCCCTGAGACCTGAGCAGGGCCGATCTGGCCTGTGCCGGGCGGTCGGTCTCCGGGCCCTGATTTCGTCTTTCCGCGATTGGGAATCGGGTTGTGCCGGAGACCGGTTCGCAGCGCGGCGGAGACCGGTTTCGTGTCCGCTATGATCTGTGAGGTGAGCCTGACGACTGCGCTCTGGTCGACATCGATCCAGGAGGTCGCATTCCTGCGGTTAGCGGGAGGCCTGTCGAAACGGGATCGCCGCCCGAGCCCGACGGCTCCGGTCAGCGCGGCCTCTCGGCCAGCCCCAGCACTTTGCGCTGCTCGGTCCAGCCCGGGGGCAGGTCGCTGAGTCGGGTGATGCCGAAGCTCTGCGGCAGATGCCCGGCGATGGCGGCCTCGACGATGTCGGGCGCCAGGAAGGCAAGCGAGAGTCGCATGCGAACCGCGCGCTCACTTAGGCTCTCGCGGGCGGCGATGGCATCGGTCGAGAGCATCGTGTCCTTGAGCAGCTCGGCCAGCCAGGAGCGTGCCCGCGCGATGGCCTGGACCAGCTTGCCGCGGGTCTCCTCGTTCATTGGGGTTGCAGCCTGACGGTCGTCCATCCCGGCGACCTCGACGATCTCGCGCCGGCGAGTCGGGGAGGGGGGAGTCCAGGCCAGGGCGAGCGCAGCTGGATGGCCGGCTGGAACGCTATCCGGGATGAGATGGATGACGATCTCGGTCTTGCCGACGACGATGTGGTCGACCAGATGCTGGATCAGGGCTGCATCCGATTCCGGATGATCTATGTCTGAGGCGTGCTGATCACCGGCTCTCATTGCCATTGCGACGGATCGCAAGGACGCGAGGACGGCCTGTTCGATCGCATCGGCCGCGACCCGCCGCAATGTGCCGGCTTCGGCCTTGCGGCCTTGCATGGCGGCCTGCGAGACATAGTAGCGATAGCGCACCCGGTTCTTGACCGCATAGCTCGGGCTCATGGCATGGCCACGATCATCACGCAGCCGGCCGATCAACAGCGCTAATGAGCGCAAGCGCAGCCGGCGGTGCTCGATGGTGTTCCGGGCGACCAGCCTTTGGGTCGCCTCGAACTGCTCGGCCGGGATGATCGCCTCGTGCTCACCGGGATAGCTCTGGCAGCGATGGTTGATCTCGCCGAGATAGGTCCGGTTCTTCAGCAGATAGGCGAGGGGACCGTTCGTGAGCGGCACGCCGCCGACGCTCTTGCCATTGCTGAGGATTCTGGTCCGTGACCGGACGCCTTGCTTGCGCAGCGCATCTTGCAGCGCCCGGATCGATCCCAGTTCGAGATATTGCGCGAAGATCGAGCGGACGGTCGCAGCCTCATCGGGCTCGACGAGGAGCTTGCGGTCCTCAACGCGGTAGCCAAGCGGTATGGTGCCGCCCATCCACAACCCCTTCTTCTTGGAAGCGGCGATCTTGTCGCGGATGCGCTCGCCGGTGACCTCGCGCTCGAACTGGGCGAAGGAGAGCAGCACGTTCAGCGTCAGCCTGCCCATGCTGCTGGTGGTGTTGAAGGCTTGCGTCACCGAGACGAAGGAGACGCCGTGGGCATCGAACAGTTCGACGAGCTTGGCGAAGTCGGCGAGCGAGCGGGTCAGCCGGTCGACCTTATAGACCACCACGATGTCGATGCGGCCGGCTTCGATATCGGCCAGGAGCCGCTGAAGCCCTGGCCGTTCCATGGTCCCGCCAGAGAAGCCGCCATCGTCATAAGCCTCGGGCAGGAGGCGCCAGCCCTCGTGGGATTGGCTTCTGACATAGGCTTCAGCCGCCTCGCGCTGAGCATCGAGCGAGTTGAACTCCTGCTCCAACCCGTGATCGGTCGAGACGCGGGTATAGATCGCGCAGCGCAGCGGCTTGACCGCAGGACGGGTCATAACCGCCCCCGCCTGTCGAGACCGAAGAATCGCGGCCCGTTCCAGCGGGTGCCGGTGATGGCGAAGGCGACGCCTGACAGGCTCGGATAGGTTTTTCCCCGCCAGGCAAAGCCATTCGCCATCACCATGACCTGGTGCATCGCCCCGCCATGCTCGCGCACCAGCAGGGTGCCAGGCTTGAGGATGCGAGGGGCAGATGGCGGGCTGCCGCCATTGCCCTCGTCGCGTCCGGTCCGGGCGGCTGCTCGCTTCAGCTCCGCCAGCGCTTGGCGGCTGAGATCGCCATGGCGCAGCGCCTGCTGGCGATAGGCCAGGACGCGCATCAGCAACATCTGGGGCAGATGTCTTGGCATCGGCTTGCCGATCGTCCGGCGCCAGCCCGCCCGTAAGGCCTCGGCACTGATGGCCGAGGGAAGGTCCTCGGCCGTCCCAACGCTATCCGCCTTGCCGGACCGGGGCGGTCGCTTCGCCATGGCATTCACGCGGCAGTGGCCTCGACCAGCCGATAGCGGCTGATCTCGTCTTCACCCCGGCTGAGCACGATGCTCAACCCCTTCTGGCGCAGCCGCACCAGGGCGGCGCGAACTGTATGCGGCAGCCAGCCGGTCGCGGTGATCAGTTCATCGCAGGAGGCCCCCTCGGGACGGGTGAGCAGGCCGATCACGAGCGCCTGCTTCGTCGCTTTGGCTGGGCCGTTCTCCGCGGGCAGCTCCGGCAAACAAGTGCTGGAGTCCGCCACCTGTTTCGGTGCTGGCGAGACGACAGTTACAGCGGATTCGGCCTCGTGATGCCAGGTGATCACCTGCCGGCCGAGCGCCGTGATCACCAGGCTTGGCCTCGACTGAGCTTCAGCCGGGGCCGGTCCGGCAGGGCCTCCGTGCCCGTTCCTTGTTTCACGAGCCCAGCCCTGGCCGATCAATCCTACCGCAAAGGCACGCTTGGCGGCACCCTTCAGCTCCGGCGGCACGGTGATCGTCGCATCCGTCCGCTTGCTCGCTGCCGAGAGTACGTTCGTCTGCATTTTGGTCGGCTTTGACATGGTGTGCTGCCCTTCTCACGGTGAAACGGCTCATTGGCCGTCACCACCGCGAGCCCCGGATCGGCATCGAACCGAAGGGGCTGAAAGGGAAGTGAGGTTATCTTTGCGGCCGGTCCATCCGGCCAGCACGATCACACGTTTGCTCTGCTTCCATGCGAAGTCCAGTCGGTCAGCGCCAATTGAACTAAGAAACCATACATGTTCGAATCCTGTAGAAAGCGCCATTCACGAACATAAAGAGAGAACTGCGGGTGGGTGTAGGTCGTGTGGACAAAGCGGATTCCCAAATCGGTTGAGGCGTGATTCATATGTGGACGCCCCCTATGGCAAGGCTTTTTGTCGGGATGTTTTGATCGGTTGCTTTCATATGTCCGGCCTGTTTGTGCGGCGTGATGGTTGCCGCTGGCCCTGATGGAAATCCGCCGACGAGGTCCCTATCAAACTGGCGCGCTGCTGGGGCGCATTGAATCACGCGGGTTGGCCTCGTCATTGGCTCGATCGTCACTCATCATCGACTGCCGTCACCAATTCGGGTTGTCTCTTCGGTCGGCCGCTCAGGCGGCGTGCTGTTGGGGTCTGTAGCTCTCCTTGCGCGTCATCAGGACCCATGCGATCCGGGCGAGCTTGTTGGCGAGCGCGATCGAGACGAGCCTGAAAGGCTTCTTCTCCAAGAGCTTCCTGATCCAGGCGGCCATGGGCGTCGGCTTGTCCTTCGTGTGCCGGATGACGGCGGTGGCGCCGACGACGAGCAATCGACGGAGGTAGCGGTCTCCCTGCTTCGAGATTCCGCCCAGCCTGGTCTTGCCGCCGGTCGACTGCTGCTGTGGCGTCAGGCCCAGCCACGCGGCAAACTGCCGGCCGGAGCGGAACTGATCGGGATCGGTGACGGTGGCGGCGACCGCGGTCGCCGTGATCACACCAAGGCCCGGAATAGCGGCGAGCCTGCGGCTTGCTTCGCTCTCGACATGCCAGGAGGCGATCTGCCGATCGAGTTCCGCGATCTCCTGGCCGAGGGCCACGATCTGGCGAAGCATGATCTCCAGCGCTGCGCGGGCGAAGGAAGGAAGCGCGTCCCTGTCCGAGAGCGCCTGCTCGGCGAGCCTCGCCAAATTGGCGACGCCGGGATTGGCGACAAGCCCCAGCTCGGCCAGATGCGATCGCAAGGCGTTGGCGGCTTGCGTGCGCTGGCGAACAAGCAACGAGCGGGCGCGATGGGTCATGAGGATGCCCTGCTGGTCGACCGTCTTCACCGGTACGAACTGCATTGTCCGCCGCTGGACCGCTTCGCAGATCGCCTCTGCGTCGAGGGCGTCGCTTTTGCCGCGCTTGACGAAGGCCTTGACGTAGGACGGCGGGATCAGGCGAACCTCATGTCCCATCGCCGAGAGCGTTCGCGCCCAATGGTGCGCCGTTCCGCATGCCTCCACGCCGATCAGGCAGGGCGGAAGCTTTGAGAAGAACGGCAGCATCTGCTTGCGATGCAGCTTCCTGACCAATGCCGTCGCGCCGTTCTCATCAATCCCATGCGCCTGAAAGACGCTCTTCGCCAGGTCCAGTCCAATCGTCGTGATCGTCATCGCGCACGCTCCTCTCGCTGCTTCGGCAGCCGGATCGGCACCATAGCGCCGCCGGTGGGCAGGGGCGTCCACATCATCAAAGCTGGTCTTTGGGGAGAGCAGCGGTGCTTCGCGGGCTGATGACGGACGAGGAATGGGCGTTCTTCGCGCCTTTTCTGCTTGAGAGCGGCGCACAGGGCGGCCGCCCTCCCAGCGATCATCGCAGGGTGCTCGACGCGGTCCTTTGGGTCACGCGCACCGGCTCGCCCTGGCGCGATCTGCCCGACGAACTGGGCAAGTGGAATTCGGTCCACCGACAATATCGCCGCTGGACCGAGGCGGGCGTCTGGGACGTGATGTTGAGCGCCTTGGCCGAAAGCGAAGCCTCTGACAACACAATGCAGATGATCGATTCCACCATCGTCCGGGCGCACCAGCACGCTGCCGGAGGAAGGGGGGGATTCAGAGAAACGGTATTGGCCGTTCGCGCGGTGGGCTCACGACCAAAGTTCATACCAGAGCGAATGCGGAGGGTCTTGCGGTCGGCTTCCGCCTGACGCCCGGCCAGGCCTCGGACATGACAGCCTATGGCGACCTCATGGACGAGGACGCACCCGATCCCGTCGCCATGCTCGCCGACAAAGGCTATGACAGCGACGCCATTCGGGACGACCTTGAAGGCCGCGGCATCGAGCCTGTCATCCCGACCAAAACGAACCGTAGGGTCCAGCGCCCCGTCTGCCGGAAGACCTACGCCCACCGCAACCGCATCGAGCGCTTCTTCAACAAGATCAAGCACTCACGCCGCGTTGCGACGCGCTACGACAAGCTCGCGTCCAGCTTCCTCGGCTTCGTCCAACTTGCGACGATCCGCATCTGGATCAGGTTCGTCCACACGACCTAGTGTGAATGATTTCGGATGGCGGCCCGTGCGATCGGGTTCGGACTGGGCTGATGGGCCGGCGTCCGAAAACCTCCAGGGGAGGAAGCCGCGGCCCGGGGCCGTGCGCTATGGGGATTTCGCCGCGCGCCGTGGTTTGCAGGATGGTGCGAAGCGAAGGACTGGGGGGCAATACTCCGACGGGGATGCCCGGGAGCCTGCGTTTGGCTGGGCATGGAACCGATCCGGGACCGCTGTGGTCTTCGTTTCTGCAATGGCGTCGAACGGGATCGCCCTCTCTCTGGCCGAGATCGGCGGTGCTTGGCGAATAAGACTGCCCGGGTGGTCTGGGCGATCATGACCACCGGCGAGCCCTATCGGGAGCCGGTCCCACAAGCCGCATAGAGATCAGGCGAGCCGTGCCGAAGAGCTTGGGAAAGGCAACGCGAACGTACTCGGCCGCCATCCGGATCGGCTTGCCCTGTTCGGGGTGCGCTAGCAGCGCCATCACGCTCGCCTGATCCAGCCGCGCGATGAAGCTCCATAGGTCGGCGCTGTCCTGCGGAATATCCGCCTGCCATGCGGCATGACGATCCGCCAGCGTCTTCGCCGCTACCGTGTCCTCGATGCCGGGGGCATGCCCGCCGAGTTCGGCACTGGTGGGCCGGATTTCGAGGCAGGAGGCATCGGCGTATCGGTAGAACAGCCGGGAAGCCAGCGCATGGGTGACGGCGATCAGCGCCATATCCGGCTGCTCGCCCAGCGCAACGCGCAGCCCCAAGGTGCGGTTGGCTGTCAGATCGCGCACCAGCGCATTCGACAGGGGCTTGCTGGCGTCGCCTTGCTCGTCGTCCTCCGTCTCGGTTTCAGCTTCGACGCTGCCTTCTTCGCCATCTGCTGGCTCGGCCTCTTCCGGCTGGGGCTGCTCGTCCTCGGAACGAACAAAGCCGCGCTCGACCCGCACCGTGCCGTCCTGCCACAGGCTGACGAACACGCCGCAGCGGGCGATATCGTCGGGCAAGTAAGCGAAGCACAGCGCCTTGATGCGTTCCACCTCGCTTTCGACTTCCCCCAGTCGTGCCTGCACGTCTTCGGGGATTTCGTCGGCGCCTTCCCATTCATTGGTCAGCTGGTCGTATTCCTCCCGCAAGGCGGTGAGGGTCGAGGAGAGCGCCCAGACGCGCCAGCATGGCCGCGTCGCAACGATCGGTCTTGGCCAGTCGGCCAGTGGCCTCGGCAAAGCGTCGGGCCTGACGTGGGTTGAATTTCGCCAACGGCAAGTTGGCCTGGGCCAGGGCGTGCTCGAAGGCACGATGATAGGCGCCGGTGGCCTCGTAGACCATGCGATGCCAGCAGTTCGGCAACCGGAAACGTGTCTGGCACCAGTACGGATGTACTGATGGGCATGGCCGTCCGCGGGCGTTACCATCCGGAAGGTGCTCCCCGGACCCGGGGCACGGAAAACCGACGGCGACCGGACATGGCTGAGCGCGTCATCATTGCCGACGACCATCCGATCTTTCGCGACGGCATGCGCCGTATCGTTCAGCGCTCCATGCCCGACGCCTCGATCCAGGAGGTCGGGACCGCCGCGGACCTGCTGCGCCTCGCCGCGGAAGGTGACCCGCCTTCCATGCTCGTCCTCGATCTCGTCTTTCCCGGCTTCGACGGGCCGCAGACGATCCGCGGGCTGCGCGCCAACTATCCGACGACCTCGCTTCTGGTCGTCTCGATGACGGACGACGCTGATGTCGTGGAGGAGGTGATGGCGGCCGGCGCGGACGGTTTCATCGCCAAGGGCGTGTCGTCGAGCGAGATGGCGTCGGGCATCGCGGCCGTCATCGCTGGCGACATCGTCGTGAAGACCCAGGCTTCGATCAGCGATCTGGCCCTGCTGCCGTCGGACAGGCTCGCCCGGTTGTCCTCACGGCAACGGGAAGTGCTGCGCCTCCTCGCCAACGGCCTTTCCAACAAGGAGATCGCCCGCATGCTCGGGATCTCGCCGTTCACGGTCAGGCTTCACGTATCTGGGCTGCTGCGCGTTCTTGACGTCTCGTCGCGCTCCGCCGCAGCGGCGATCGCCACCGAACTCGGCCTGGTTTGAGCGAGCACGCCGGCGAGAAGCGCCGAACGCAGTTGTGCCGGCCGCACCGGCTTCGTCAGGAGGACGATGGCTTCGTCCTTGCAGGTCTCGGCTATGTGGTCGGTTCGCCCCCCGGTCACGAGGGCTGCCGGCAAGGCCGCTCCCGCTTCCCGTCTCGCCGCGCGAATGACCTCGAGGCCGGTTTTTCCGTCGGCGAGTTCCTGATCGCATAACAGGAAGTCGCAGTTGCGCGCCGCATGCGCATCATAGCGGTCGCTGGCCTGCACATGGCATCCCCACCGCGTGAGAAGCTGCGCCGTGCCGTTGCGCACCAGCCTGTCATCGTCGATGACCAGCACGCGCACCCCCTGAAGGCGTCGCGCCAGCGCTGCGGGCTGCCTGCGCGCCTTAAACTCGCCCGCCGCCGTCTCGCGCAGCCCTTCTATCGCGAAGCAGGTTCCCTTGCCGGGATGGGAGGTCAGCGCGATCCTGAGCCCCATCATGTCGGCCAGCCGCTTGACGATGGAGAGGCCGAGGCCCAGCCCCTCCATCTCCTCGGTTCCGGGCGTATGAAGCCGGACGAACTCCTGGAAAATCCGCTTCTGGTCGGCATGGGCGATGCCCGGGCCCGTATCCAGGACGATGACGGCCACGCCGCCGGCGCGGCGGCGCGCGCCGATGACGACCTGTGCGCCGGGAGCGTATTTGATCGCGTTCGAGACGAGGTTCTGCACCATCGTGTGCAGAAGCGCCGCGTCGCCGAGAACCCAGAGCCGCGAAGGGCGGTAGCGGAGCCTCACGCCCCGCGCGCGGGCCGCCTCAGTGGCTTGCCGCGCGACTTCTCCCAGCACCTCGCCGAGCGGCACGGCGCCGATCTGCGGCCTGACCCGCCCGACATCGAGCGCCGACAGGTCGAGCAGCGAGCGGCAGAGCCGGGTGAGCGAATCGAGCGAACGGTCGATATTGGCCAAGACCTCGCGGCCGTTGCGGCTCAGGCGCAGGCCGCCGAGATACTCGACGAACAGGCCGATGGCATGGATGGGCTGGCGCAGATCGTGGCTGGCCTGCGCCAGGAAGCGCGATTTCTCCTCATGCGCCTCGGCAAGCTGCGCGCCGGTGCGGGTCAATATGGCGTGCTTGGCGGCAAGCTCCTCCGTCAGCCTGACGTTCTGGCCGACGAAGCCGTTCATGCGCAGGCCGAGCACCGTCAGCATGACCGCGAAGAGCATGATCATCGCCGCGGTCGATTCCGGTCCGACGTCCCTGCCATGCAACAGCCATGACATGGCGAGCAGTGGCAGCGATGTCCACACCGAGATCAGGCAGCTTCGGACCATGACGTGCAGTGCGCTGACCGCGCCGAGCGCGATCCCGCCGAGGACGAGCGTGTAGAAATTCAGGAGATCGGGTGGCGACGACGTCGCGCACAAGAGCGCGCCGACGCCCCAGCCGAGGCCGGTCAACCCCGTCAGCAGCGAATGGGCCTGCGCGAAGGCGGACGGCCGCGGCCATGCCGCGCCGTGCCGGTAGAGCAGGCCGAGCGCGATCATGGCCATGGAAACGAGGACGATGGCCGCCGTCCAGGCCGGAACCCATGCGCCGGCGCCGGCGCGGAAAAGCTCGATTCCCGCCAGAACCGCGACACACAGGTGGATGAGCCAGCTCGCCGTGCCGATGGACGAGAGATAGTCCAGCCGCCAGTGCGGGGCGACCATCGAAACCGGGCCGGCCTCCGACCCGCCCGTTTTCGGCCGGCGGTTGATCCACGCGATGCGTTCCGCCTGTTTCAATCCCGATGCCCCAGCCGGCTTTCCCGCTTGCCGCCGTCAACCCCTGACGGCAGCCGGACGCATGCCGGGCGGCACCAGTACACCTGTACTAATGGGCTGGCCGCGAACGCGCTGATACCGTCCTCCCATGTCCTCACCACCAGTTGGGCCGTGCGTCCGCCCCGGCGGATGGCCGTCCCCTCGGGCCGGTCGCCACTTCGTTAGCAAGCGCGAATGCGTCGCCATGACATTGACCCATATCAACGCCCGGCGGGGCAACGCTCATGCCCACAAGGCTGCGGCCGGTCCTGTCGTCGATCGCGCCGCGGCCTTTTCGTTCGGCCTCGCATGCGCCGGTAGCACCGGCTGTGCGCGGCCCCTTTATCTGCAACACCATGGAGAATGGACAATCATGAGGAAACGAGATCCAAAGACCGGGGTCGAACGGTCGAGGCTCGCATTGTTGGGCGCGCTTTTCCTGACCGCCCCTTTGGCCGCATGCGGCATAGGCGATCCGGGCTCCTACATGACACCATCGCGCTACGCTGCAACGCCGAGCCAGAAAGCAAAGTGGGCCTATGAGGAGGCCGTGCGCCGATGGCAGCGTTCCGAGGTCAGTCGTCAGGAACTCAATAGAAGCCGGATGGAGCTATGGGAGAAAAAGGGCGGCCGGCGCCCCGTGCTGCTGGAGCCTAAGCCACGGCCGCGACCGGAGGATTACGGCGTTCCTGGCACCAGTGCGCAACCCCGCGAGCTTGGCGGCGAGGGTGGCGGCGGTGGCGGCAGCGGCCACTGACCGCAGGCCGCTATTCCGTTCGATTGTCTTCACCCTGTGAAAACGAGTCGAAAACCGTGAAACACCGCCTGACACGCCGCGCGCTATTGGGGCGCGCGGCGGCCACCACGGCTGCGACGATCGTGGCGGCGCCGGCGGCTGCCGAGCCGGCGCGGGATCGCGCCTTTCGCGATGCCGCGCTCTATGTGCCCGGCTACTATCCGCAGAATGGCTGGGCCAATGGACGGCCGCTGCGGCAGCACCGGCAGTTCTCCCGGCATATCCGCGACTGGGACGGCCCGGCGCGCATGCTGACCCGCATCGGCCCGGACGGCTCCATCCGCCAGACGCTGCTGCCGGTCCATGCGCATGACGTCGACATATCGCCCGACCGCTCCGTCGGCGTGCTCTGCGGCTTCGAGGGCCGGACCCATGTCGCCTTCGATCCGCAGACGCTGGAGCTTGCGGCCGTCGCCGCATCCGTCGGCGACGGCTGGCGCGGCGGCGGCCATGCCGCCTATCTCGGCGAGGACAAGGTCCTGCTCTCGGAACGCGCACCGCGTGCCCCCCTGAACGGTCCACTGGAGCGTCATTTCGGCAAGGTCACGATCCGCGAAGCCGCGACGCTGAAAACCCTGGAGACCTATTCCACCTACGGCGTCGATCCGCACGAGATCCAGTTGATCGAGGGTGGGCGCTATCTGGTCGCTGCCAATTACGGTTCGCTGCCGGACCTGAAGTCGCGCGAGCTGACCGTGCCGCGCCAGGTGATCGACGCCTCGATCACCGTGGTCGACATGCGCGACGGCAGCCTGGTCGACAAATACCGCACGGGCGCGAGCGACATCGAGCTGCGGCACCTGGCGAGCGGCAGGCTCGACCGCATCTTCGCCATACAGGCCCGCCTCGGCGACGACGAGGCCGTGCGCGCGGTCGAGCGGGGCGTCGATGAAGCCTATCCCTTCGATATCACCACCGACCCCGGAGCGAACTACCTTCCCGCCGCGACCCTGCGCTACGACGCCAAGAAGAAGCGCGCGACCAGGATGGGTGGCCGCAACGAGACGGCGCTGATGCGCCACGGCCTGTCGATCATCTATGACGAGCGCAACGACGAGGCGATCGCGACCTATCCCACCGCCCACCGCGTCATGGCCTTCGACGGCGCCAGCGGGGCGGTGACGGCTGTCGTCGATACCAGCCGGATGGGGCTACGTTATCCCTGCGGCATCGCGCTCCTGCCCGACGGCGCCCACTACGCCGTCACCGGATACTGGGAAAACCTCTTTGTATTCGAACGCCGCACCCATCGGCTGGTGCGGGAGCTGTGCCAGTATCCCGTCTTCTTCGGGCACAGCCATATTTCAGTCGGCTGACGCCGTGGCAGCGCCGCGCCGCCGGAGTGAGACAGCGGAGTGATCCTCGCGGATATGCCGTCACCGACCGCCTCAGCATGCGGAGCGAATATCTCTACACCTCGCTCACTTCACCTCCACCATTCCCGGCGAGAACCACGAACCGGATCGCGGTCGGCCCACCGGCCCCGAGTCATAGGTCGCGGCCAGAGTCCTTGCAGATGACCGATGGAGGCGCCCCACTGTCCTTCCAACGCCGATACTCGCCGAATTCAAACTACTTGGATTCGGAGGCGACGGTGATTTGCGCATTGCCGGCTTTGATGGCCTCGGACAAGGCTCGGCCGGGGTGTGAATCTGTCACAAGATGGATGTTCGGTGTCCATGTGGCAATGTCCACGAGTGCGCGCTTGTCGAATTTCAACGCGTCGGCGAGGATCAACGAGCGTCGGGACTGTTCCACCATCGCCGAATACACTTGCGCTCCAGCGATAAAAGAGCCGCTCGCGCCACGCTCGTCGATTCCCGAAACTCCCAATACCGCGACCGGTGCGCTGTATTTCCCAATGGCCGCGAGCGTATCGGGCCCATGCACCAGACCTTCACTGCCGTCGAAGAGCCCAGGCAGCGACATGATCCGCATGCGCGGATTGGACGAAAGCTCCATGGCGACGCTGAAGGACGGCGTCAGGACATAGAGAGGTCTCGAAAGCCTGCGCAGCGCCCTGGCGAAATGCAGCACCGTCGAGCCCCCGCCGATGAACAGCGTGTCGACCCCGTCGAGGAGCGAGAGCGCGGCTTCCGCGATCTCCCAACGCTCGCGGACCTGCAGTTTGAGCCGCTCGGCGAGCCCCGGCTCGAAGACGACGTTGCGAACGGCGCCGCCATAGGTGCGGCTTATCTTTCCAGCCTCGTCCAGCACGGCAAGATCGCGGCGGATTGTCTCGGAGGATACGCCGAACTCATCCGACAGCTCGTTCACCCTGAGAGCGGGGTTCCGGTCCAGAGCGGCCAGGATTTTCTCATGCCGTACCGATTTCTTGCTCATTGCGCGCCATCACGATCGTTCGGTCGAACATACTGAGGCGCCTTGCCCGTGTCGACCTTAAGAAAATTCCGACTTTCAACTTTTTTATGTTGCAAGAAAAAAATTTTTGGCTCACCATTTTATCAATGGAGGGGGCCGTGTTCGATTACGGATCATTTCAATTCGCCTCGAAGGCGGATCTGCTGGAACGGTCGGCGGCCTCATGGAATCCGGGCAAGACCCGTTTCTGGCAGGATGCCGGCACGCCGATGGTCATCGATCGGCGCGAGGGCTACGTCATGCACGACATGTCCGGGAAGCGGCTGATCGACCTTCACCTGAATGGCGGCACGTATAATTTCGGGCACCGCCATCCCGAGCTGGTCGCCGTGCTGAAATCGGCGCTCGATTATTTCGACATGGGCAACCACTGGTTTCCCTCGGTCGCCCGCACCGCTTTCGCGGAAAACCTGGTAGCGACCGCTCCCCACATGAAATACGCGATTTTCGGCGCCGGCGGGGCCGAGGCCGTCGAGATCGCGATCAAGACCGCCCGCTACGCCACGAAGCGCAAGAAGATCGTCTCGATCATCAAGGGCTATCACGGCCATTCCGGCCTCTCGGTCGCCACCGGCGACGAGCGCTTCAGCAAGATCTTCCTCTGCGACCGGCCCGAGGAGTTCATCCAGGTGCCGTTCAACGACGTCGACGCGCTCGAGCGCGTGCTGCGGCAAGGAGACGTCGCGGCTTTCATCATCGAGACGATTCCGGCCACCTACGGCTTTCCGCTGCCTGCGGAAGGTTATCTGGGGGCCTGTCACGACCTGTGCCTGCGCCATGGCGCGAAGTTCATCGCCGACGAGGTCCAGACCGGGCTGATGCGCACCGGCACGATGTGGGGCTGGCAGGGCTACGGCATCGAGCCGGACATCTTCGTCACCGGCAAGGGGCTGGGCGGCGGCATCTATCCTATCAGCGCCTGCCTCACGACGGAGGCGTGCGGAGGCTGGCTGCATGAGGACGGGGCGGCCCATATCAGCACGGCCGGCGGCGCCGAGCTCGGCTGCCTCGTCGGGCATCGCGTCATCGAGATGCTGCAGCGTCCCGAAATTATCGCCAATGTCGGCGTCGTGACCGACTACTTCGCCGGCGCGATGGCCGCGATGATGCAGCGCCACAGCGACATCTTCGTCGGCGTGCGCCAGCGCGGCGTGGTGCTCGGCCTGGAATTCGACCATCCCGAGGGGGCGGCCGCGGTCTCGCGGGCGCTCTATGAGAACGGCGTCTGGGCCATCTTCTCCTCGCTCGACAAGCGCGTCCTGCAGTTCAAGCCGGGCGTGCTTCTCGATACAGACCTTTGCCAGGAGATCATGGATCGGTTCGACGCGGCGATGCCCAGGGCGCGCGAGCTCATGGGCTCCCTGCGGCCCGCAGCGTGAGCGGCAGGTCGATCGCGATGGCTCGCCATGCCCCCGCTTCGATCGGACCCGCCCGAAGATCCTGCTCCCGGTTGCTGGCGCATCGGCCAGCCTTCTTCCCTGGGCCGGCCTCGGCGCCGAAATTCGGCTCATCTGCAAGCACAGGAAGATTCACCGCGGAAACATCGAGAGAACCAGCCGGGCGAAGAGGTCGGAATTCGCGCCGGTGCCGGCAGCGCCGGACCGTTGCCCAGAGGAATGAACGATGAATATCCAGGACCTTTCGCAGATGACGCTGGCCGCGCTACGTGAGGGTTACGCTGCCCGGCGGATCAGCCCGGTCGAGGTCATGGAGCGGACCTTCGCCCAGATCGATGCCGCCAACGGCGCGATCAATGCCCTTTACGACCTACGGCGCGACGAGAGCCTGGCCGCCGCCAAGGACGCGGCCCAGCGCTTCAAGCGCGGAACGCCCGCGGGCGCCCTCGACGGCATCCCCGTCACGATCAAGGATTCCGTCAATGCCGTCGGCATGACCTGGCACCATGGCGCCAGGCTCCACGGCGCCGGCGTGAAGGGCGCGTCCGACGCGCCGCCGACCGCGAAGCTGAAGGCCGCCGGCGCCATCATCATCGCCAAGACGACCATGCCCGATTTCGGCCTGAGCGGCTCGGGCGTCTCGTCCTGCCACGGCATCGCCCGCAATCCCTGGGGGCTGGCCTGGAACACCGGCGGCTCCAGCGCCGGGGCGGGAGCCTCGCTCGCGGCGGGGATCGGCGTGATGTCGGTCGGTTCGGACATCGCCGGCTCGGTGAGGCTGCCGGCGAGCCATTGTGGGCTGGCCGCGCTCAAGCCGACGCAGGGCATGATTCCGCACACGCCCGCCTCCGACGTGCGCTCGGCCGGACCGATGACGCGCCATGCCGCCGATCTGGAAGCCCATCTGCGCATCCTCGGCGGCGTCCATCAGGAAGATCGTTTCTCGGTGCCCGTGGTGGAAGCCTCGGGCGGCTTCGAAGCGGCCCGCGTCGCGGTCTATCGCGATTTCGGCTTCGGCCCGCCGGTCGAGCCGGCGGTGATCGCAGTCCTCGAAGCGGCCGAACGGGCACTCGGCGAACTGGTTGCCGAAGTGTCCTGCAAGGATGCGGCCTTCGACCACGACATCTATCTCGCCATCGACGACCTGCTGAAACTCAGGGGCTGGCGCGAATACGCCCCTGCCTCTGCCGTGCTGCGCCAGGAGATTCCTGCGGGACTCCTGAACTGGTTCAAGGAAGCGGAACATTGGAACGGTGACCGCATCGCCCTTTTCGAGCGCGAGATCGCCCGCGGCGTGCTCCAGACGGCGCAACTGTTCGACGAGGCCGATTTCCTCCTCACCCCGGTGATGCCGGTCGTTAATTTTCCGGCCGAGGAATGCGGTCTCGATCCGGCGATGCCCTTGCGGCACTGCACCTTCACCGCGCCGTTCAACCAGTCCGGCCATCCCGCGGTCAGCCTCTGCGGCGGCTTCGATGCGCGCGGCCTGCCGGTCGGCGTGCAGCTCGTCGGCCGGCGCTTCGACGATGTGCGGCTGTGCCGTCTGGCCACCGCGCTGGAGGCACGGATGCGGGCCGCGGCCGGCGCGATCGACTGGCCGCTCGAGCCGCGCCACTGAACGGGAGACGACCGCCACGCCGGCATGCGCGAGGCAAAAAGCCGGCCCGAGCGCCAATCCGCCGGGCCTTGACACCATGAAACAGAAGAGGGGAGCCAACCGTGAAACTCAGATATCTGGCTGCGACCATTCCGTTCCTGCTCGCCGGCTCCGCCAGCGCGCAGGACATCACCCGTGGCGGCACGCTGACCTATTCCTACAATCCGGAACCGGCCGCGCTGTCGACGATCGCCACCACCTCCGTGCCGGTCGTGATCGCCGCCACCAAGATCTATGAGAGCCTGCTCGAATTCGAAGGGCCGAGCCTCGATCCGAAGCCAGGGCTTGCCGAGAAATGGGAGATCTCGGACGACAAGCTGACCTACACCTTCCACCTGCGGCCCGGCGTCAAATGGCATGACGGCAAGCCCTTCACCAGCCAGGACGTCAAGTTCTCGATCGAGAAGGTGGTCAAGCCGTTCCACTCGCGCGGGCAGACCTATTTCGGCACGCTCCAGGCGATCGATACGCCAGACGACCTGACCGTGATCTTCCGGCTCGGCGCGCCGGTGCCGTTCTTCATGAAGGCGTTCCAGCCGGGCGAGAGCCCGATGATGCCCCGCCACGGCTTCACCGAGGAGGAGATCGCCCAGAACCGGATCCGGCAGGCCGGCATCATGCAAAAGCCGATCGGCACCGGGCCGTTCCGCCTCGCCGAATGGACCAAGGGCAGCCACGTCATCCTGGAGCGCAACGCGGATTACTGGAAACAGGGCAAGCCCTATCTCGACCGCATCGTCATGCGCGCCATCCCCGACGGCGCCGCCCGGGCGATCGCGCTGGAAACCGGCGAGATCGACCTCGTGCCGATGTCGGGCCTGCCGCCGGCGGAGATGAAGCGCCTGGCCGGGCTCGACCACCTCACCGCGACGCTCGCCGGCAGCGAGGCGCTCGGGCCGCTGATGTGGCTCGAGGTCAATGTCCGCGAGAAGCCGCTTGCCGACATGCGCGTGCGCCAGGCGATCAGCTTCGCCATCGACCGCCAGCGCCTGGTCAACGTGATCTGGTACGGCAACGGCAAGCCGGCGCGCGGCCCGCTCGTCAGCTCCAACCCGCGCTTCTTCAACACGGCGCTCGAGCCGCTGCGCTACGATCCGAAGGAGGCGGAAAAGCTGCTCGACGAGGCCGGCTTCAAGCGCGGCAAGGACGGGGTGCGCTTCGAGCTGACCCAGAACGCCCTGCCCTATGGCGAGGAGTGGGTGCGCCAGGCGGAATACATCCGCCAGGAGCTCGGCAAGATCGGCATCAAGGTCAACAACGAAGCGCTCGACATGGGCGGCTGGCTGAAGAAGATCTACACCGACTGGAATTTCCACTTCACCAGCAACTTCATCCACAACCATTCGGACCCGTCGATCGGCCTGCCGCGCAGCTTCACCACCTCCGGCATCCGCAAGGGCGCCTCCTTCACCAACTCGATGGGTTACTCGAACCCGCGCATCGACGAGCTGTTCGTGCAGGCCGCCAAGCTTCCGGACGGCGCAGAGCGTAAGAAGATCTGGGACGAAGTGCAGGTCATTCTGCAGAAGGAGCTGCCGGTCATCTTCCTGATAGAGATGGGCTACAACAACGTCTTCAACAAGCGCGTGAACGGCCTGATCACCAACGGCATCTCGCTCTATTCCAACTGGGATTCCGTCTGGATCAAGAAATAGCCCCGCCTTGAGCGGCGCAAGCCTCGGCCTGCGATCGCGACTTGTCAGAAGGGAACAGCCATGAATCAGGGCGGCCTGTCTTCATTCCTGCGGAAGCTCCTTCATCTCGTTCCCGTCGTCATCGCGATCGCGAGCCTGAACTTCGTCCTGCTCAAGCTCGCCCCCGGCGATGCCGCCGACATCCTCGGCGGCATGACGGGAAGCGCGACGGTGGAGTATCTCGAGCAGCTGCGCCGGGAACTCGGGCTCGATCAGCCGGTCTGGCTGCAATACGTCCACTACATGAAGAGGATGCTGACGCTCGATCTCGGCATGTCGGCGATCCAGGGCGTTCCCGTGATCGACCTCATCCTGCAGCGCCTGCCGGCGACCCTCATCCTGATGCTCGCCGCACTGGTCATCGCCGTGTTCTGCGGCGTGCTGGCCGGCGTCACGGCGGCCCGGTTCAAGGGGAGCTGGATCGACAACCTGACCTCCGTCCTCGCCCTCGTCATCTATGCCACGCCGCAATTCTGGCTCGGCCTGATGCTGATCGTGCTGTTCTCGATCACCCTGGGGCTTCTACCATCCGGGGGGATGATGCGCATCGGCGTCACGCAGACGCCGCTCAGCGCGGCGCTCGACATCGCTCATCACCTGATCCTGCCGGCCGTCACGCTCGGCCTGTTCTACATGGCCGTCTACGCCCGGCTGATGCGCGCCTCGATGCTCGAGGTGCTCTCGCTCGACTATATCTCGACCGCCCGCGCCAAGGGGTTGAGCGAGTCGAAGGTCACCTGGCGCCATGCCTTCCGCAACGCGCTGCTGCCGGTGGTGACCCTGATCGGCATCCAGGTCGGCCATCTCCTCGGCGGTTCGATCCTGGTCGAGACGGTCTTCGGCTGGCCCGGCCTCGGCCGGCTGATCTTCGACGCGCTGCTGCAACGGGACACCGATCTCCTCCTGGGGATTCTCTTCATCTCCTCGGTGAGCGTCGTTCTGGTCAGCCTGATCGTCGACCTTATCTACGGCCTGCTCGATCCCCGGAGTGCTGTGGCATGAGCGGCTTTCGCCTCTTCCTCAAGCGGTTCGGTCAGAACCGCACCGCCGTCGCGGGCCTGATCGTACTCGTGCTGGTGATCGCCATGGCGGTCTTCGGACCGCTGCTCTATCCGCTCGACCCGTTCGAGATGGTCGATCGCCCGTCCTTGCCGCCGCTCGACGGCTATCTGCTCGGCACGGACGTCTCCGGGCGCGACATCCTCGCCGGCGTGCTGCATGGCGCCCGCGTCTCCCTGCTGATCGGAATCCTCGCCAGCGCCTGCGCCACCCTGATCGGGATCGCGATCGGAGCCGTCGCCGGCTACTATGGCGGCACGATCGATACCATCCTGATGCGTGCGACGGATTTCTTCCTGACGATCCCGTCCTTCGTCTTCACGGTCGTGGTGGTCGCGATCTTCTCGCCCACCGTCACCAATGTGATCCTCGCGATCGCGCTCGTCTCCTGGCCTTCGGTCGCCAGGCTCGCCCGGGCGGAATTCCTGTCGCACCGCACGCGCGACTACGTCCAGGCTTGCAAGCTCATCGGCATGGGCGACGGGCGGATCATCATCCGCCAGATCCTGCCGAACGCGCTGCCGCCGATCATCGTGGTGGCGTCGCTCATGGTCGCGACGGCGATCCTGACCGAGGCGGGACTGTCCTTTCTCGGGCTCAGCGACCCCAATGTGATGTCGTGGGGCTATATGATCGGCGTCGCGCGGACTGTCCTGCGGACGGCCTGGTGGATGGCGGCGATTCCCGGTGTCCTCATCCTCGTCACCGTGCTGGCGATCAGCCTGGTCGGAGAGGCGTTGAACGATGCCCTCAATCCGAGGCTCCACCAGCGATAATCCGCGGGCATCGGGTGTTCGGCACCGGCTCATCGAAGGAGTTCCGCGTCATGAGGGCGCAGCCCCGCACCCCTGAAGGAATCCGTGTCAGAGGCGGCCGGGTCGCGCGGCTGGTCGAGGATTTCGCCGGCTTCGGCGCCCTTACCAGCGGAGGCGTATCGCGGCCCTGCGCTTCCCGGGCCGATGGGCTCGCCCGCGACAGGCTGAGCGACATGCTGCGGGAAGCGGGTGCGGAGGTTCTGATCGACGGCGTCGGCAACCAGTTCGGGCTGTTCGGCCTCGCGGCGCGGAACGGGCAGCCTGCCGTGATGATGGGCTCGCATCTGGACAGCCAACCGCGCGGCGGCCGGATCGACGGAACCTTGGGCGTGATGGCGGCCGTCGAGGTCGCGGAGCTGCTCATGGAGGCGAAACGAGGCGGGCAAGGATTCGAGCGGGACTTCTGCATCGTCAACTGGACCAACGAGGAGGGCGCGCGCTTTCGTCCGAGCCTGATGGGCAGCGGGGTGTTCGCCGGGCATCGGACGCAGGCGGAGGTTCTTGCCGCATGCGATGATCAAGGCGTTTCGCTGGCCGATGCGCTTTCCGGGATTGGATATCGGGGGACGGATACGCCGCCGCCGATCCCCGTCTTCTATCTGGAGCTGCATGCGGAGCAGGCCGTAAGGCTTGAGCGCCACGGTTTCCAGATCGGCCTGGTGACCCGCAACTGGGGAGCCGTCAAGCTCGATCTCGTCTTCGAAGGCGAGCAGGCCCATACCGGGCCGACACCGATGAGCGACAGGCGAGATGCCCTGCTGGCCGCATCGCGTGCCATCGTCGCCTTGCGGGCACTCGCGGATTCCGAGCCCGAGGGTCTTCACAGCTCTGTCGGGCGCCTTCTGGTTTCGCCGAATTCGTCCAATGTCGTGCCGGACCGCGTCGTGATGACGGCCGAGGTCCGGGCCGCGGATGACGGCATTCTCGGCGCTGCCGAGGAGGCCATGCTTCGGCTTATCCGCGATGCCGCGGCGTCGGCGAATGTGGAGGTCGGCCTTTCGTCACGATCGTCCCGCCTCGGCCAATCCCTGCCGGCAGGGCCGGTCGATTTCCTCGAAGATTGCGCTCATGCGATTGGTCTTCCCGTCATGCGTCTGGATACCGTCGCCGGGCACGACGCGCTGAGCTTCATCGGCTGCTGCCCGACGGCGCTCGTCTTCGTGCCGAGCGTGAACGGCCTCGCCCATAACGAGGCCGAGCGGACGAGGCCGGAAGACATGGATGCCGGGACGGCCCTGATGCTCGAGGCGGCCTTCCGGCTGTGTCGCGGGGGCGATGCCGCAGCCGCCCCCGACATAACGGCTTCAGGCGGCTGCGAACATCGTGCCGGCGATGCTCTTGCCCCCCTTCGATCTCGACCTTGATCCGGGACCCGCAAGCGGATGCAGGCGCGCCAGATCGCCCTCCAGCCGCGATGGACCATGCTTGAAGGCATTGCATTATGACGGCGACAGACGAATTGCTTGCGAAGACCAGGGATTATCTTTCCTTCGCCGCGGAGATGGCCGATGCGGTGAGGCCGTTGGCGCGGTCCTATTTTCGAACCACGCTCGACATCGATACGAAGCTCGACGAGAGCCCGGTCACCGTGGCGGATCGGACGATCGAGCGGACCTTGCGTGAGCTGATCGACGCACGATTTCCGCATCACGGAATCATCGGTGAGGAGGCCGGACGGAAAGACGGCGGCGATCTGACCTGGGTGATCGACCCGATCGATGGCACCAAGAGCTTCATCACGGGTTTTCCGCTGTTCGGGACCCTGATAGCGCTGGCTTTTCTCGGCGAGCCGCTTTGCGGATTGATCGATATTCCGGCGATCGATGAAAGATGGGCGGCGCTGCCGGGTGCGACACTGTTCAATGGCGAAAGCGCGTCGACCAGCAGCTGCCGGACGATGCGCGAGGCGCGCTTCTACACGACGTCGCCGGATATCTTTACCGGCCGGGAGGCGGAACAATTTGAGCGGCTGTCGCGGGAGACGAAGTTCAGACGCTTCGGTGGGGATTGCTACATGTATGGCCTCCTGGCCTCGGGACATGTCGACCTAATCCTGGAACGCGGGCTCTTGCCGTATGACTACATGGCCCTGGTACCGGTTGTGACCGGCGCGGGAGGTGTCATTACCGACTGGGATGGCAAGCCGCTGACGCTCCAATCGACCGGACGGGTCCTGGCTGCCGCGACCCCGGAACTCCACAGCCGGGCGTTGGAAATCCTCGATCATTAGACCCGGAACTCCATCATTCCATTTGAACCGCCCGCGGTGTCCTGGAGGATGGCGCGCCCTTTTGTGAAGATCGTGCAGACGGATGACCGAGATGACGCAGAGCCACACGCCTGGAAGCTACACGCTCGATGCCTTGAGAGATGACGTGGCCGCCGGCCGCATCGACACCGTGCTGGCCTGCCTCACCGACATGCAGGGGCGCCTGATGGGCAAGCGCTTCCACGCCGCCTTCTTCCTCGAAAGCGGGCATGCGGAGACGCATGCCTGCAACTATCTTCTGGCGACGGACATCGAGATGGAAACCGTTGCCGGCTATGCGGCGACGAGCTGGGCGGCCGGCTATGGCGACTACACGATGAGGCCGGACCTCTCGACGCTGTGCCGGGTGCCCTGGCTGGAAGGGACGGCGCTCGTGCTCTGCGACGTGCTCGACCATCACGGCCATGAGGTCGCGCATTCGCCGCGCGCGGTGCTGAAGCGGCAGGTGAAGCGGCTCGAGGCGATGGGGCTCAAGGCCTGTATGGCGACCGAGCTGGAGTTCTTCCTGTTCGACCAGAGCTATGCCGACGCGTCCGCCTGCGGCTATCGCGACCTGAAGACCGCCAGCTCCTACAACGAGGACTACCACATCTTCCAGACGACCAAGGAAGAGGCGGTGATGCGGGCGATCCGCAACGGCTTGCAGGGCGCCGGCATCCCGGTCGAGAACTCCAAGGGCGAGGCTTCGGCCGGGCAGGAGGAGATCAATGTGCGCTATGCCGAGGCGCTGACGATGGCGGACCGGCACGCGATCATCAAGAACGCCTGCAAGGAGATCGCCTGGGCGCAGGGCAAGTCGATCACCTTCCTCGCCAAGTGGAGCAACGGGCATGCCGGCTCCTCCTCGCATATCCACCAGTCGCTGTGGAGCGCCGACGGCAGGCAGCCGCGCTTTTTCGACCCGCAGGCCGAGCACGGCATGTCGCCGCTGATGCGCAGCTACGTCGCGGGGCTTTTGGCGCATGCTTCCGAGATCACCTTGTTCCTCGCGCCCTACATCAACTCCTACAAGCGCTTCGTCGCCGGCACCTTCGCGCCGACCAAGGCGGTCTGGAGCGCCGACAACCGCACCGCCGGCTACCGGCTCTGCGGCGCCGGCAGCAAGGCCATCCGCATCGAATGCCGGGTCGGCGGCTCGGACCTCAACCCCTATCTCGCCATGGCGGCGCTGATCGCCGCCGGCCTCGACGGCATCGAGAAGAAGATGGCGCTGGAGGAGGCCTTCGTCGGCGACGCCTATGGCGGCCGGGACGTCCGCGAGATCCCGAAGACGCTGCGCGACGCGACCGCCGCGCTCGACGGCTCGGCGATGCTGCGGGCGGCGTTCGGCGACGCGGTGATCGACCATTATGTCCGCACCGCCGCATGGGAGCAGGAGGAATACGACCGCCGGATCACCGATTGGGAAGTGAGGCGCGGCTTCGAGCGCGCCTGATCCCCCTCTTCAACCAGACGGACGATGACGATGACGATGATCCGATGCGTGTCGCCGGTGGACGGCGCGGTCTATGCCGAGCGGCCGGGTTTGAGCCTCGACGCGGCGAAGGCGGTGGTCGCCCGCGCGCGAAAAGCCCGGACGGCCTGGGCGCGGCGCCCGCTCGACGAGCGGATCGCGCTGGTTTTGAAGGGCGTCGCGCGGCTCAACGAGATGGGCGATGAGGTCGTCGCCGAGCTCGCCTGGCAGATGGGCCGGCCGGTGAAGTATGGCGGCGAGTTCAGGGGCTTCAACGAGCGCTCGAACTACATGGCCTCGATCGCGGCTGCGGCGCTGGCGCCGCTCGTCATCGAGGACAGCGCCGCCTTCGAGCGGCGGATCGCGCGCGAGCCGCATGGCGTCGTCTTCGTCATCGCGCCGTGGAACTACCCTTATATGACCGCGATCAATGCGGTCGCGCCGGCGCTGATCGCCGGCAACGCGGTCGTGCTCAAGCAGGCCAGCCAGACGCTGCTGACGGGCGAGCGGCTGGCGCGGGCCTTCCACGAGGCGGGCGTGCCGGAGGAGGTGTTCGCCAACGTCTTCCTCGACCATGAGACGGCCTCGCGCCTGATCGCCGAGAAGCAGTTCGACTTCGTCAACTTCACCGGCTCGGTCGAAGCCGGGCGGGCGATCGAGCGCGCCGCGGCCGGCACCTTCACCGGGATCGGGCTCGAGCTCGGCGGCAAGGACCCGGGCTATGTCATGGAGGATGCCGATCTCGACAAGGCGGTCGATACGCTGATGGACGGCGCGACCTTCAACTCGGGGCAGTGCTGCTGCGGCATCGAGCGCATCTATGTGCATGAGAGCCTCTACGACGCCTTCGTCGAGAAAGCGGTCGCCTGGGTCTCGAACTACCGCCTCGGCAACCCGCTCGATCCGCAGACCTCGCTCGGGCCGATGGCGCATAAGCGCTTCGCGCAGGTGGTGCGCGAGCAGATCGCCGAGGCGGTCGCGAAGGGGGCGCGGGCGCTGGTCGATCCGAAGCTCTTCCCGCAGGACGATGGCGGCGCCTATCTCGCGCCGCAGATCCTGGTCGATGTCGACCATGCGATGAGCTTCATGCGCGAGGAGACCTTCGGCCCCGCCGTCGGCATCATGAAGGTGCGCAGCGATGCCGAGGCGCTGGCGCTGATGAACGATTCCAGATACGGCCTCACCGTCTCGCTGTGGACCGGCGATGCCGGGCGCGCCGCCCGGCTGGGCGAGGCGCTCGAAACCGGCACCGTCTTCATGAACCGTGCCGATTATCTCGACCCGGCCCTGTGCTGGACCGGCGTCAAGGAGACCGGGCGCGGCGGCTCGCTCTCCGTCATCGGCTTCCACACCCTCACCCGTCCGAAATCCTACCATCTCAGGAAGGCAGGCTGATGCCGATCACCGCGAATTGGAGCTATCCGACCGCCGTCAAGCTGGGCGCCGGGCGGATCGCCGAACTGGCCGATCACTGCAGGGCGCTCGGCATGAAGCGGCCGCTGCTCGTCACCGACCGGGGGCTGGCGGGGATGGCGATCACCGCCAAGGCGCTCGACATCCTCGAAGCCGGCGGGCTCGGCCGGGCGATCTTCGCCGATGTCGATCCCAACCCGAACGAGCGCAATCTCGATGCCGGTGTGCGGGCCTTCAAGGCGGGCGGGCATGACGGCGTCGTCGCCTTCGGCGGTGGCTCGGGGCTCGACCTCGGCAAATGCGTCGCCTTCATGGCCGGGCAGACCCGGCCGGTCTGGGATTTCGAGGATGTCGGCGACTGGTGGACGCGCGCCGCGCTCGAGGGCATCGCGCCGATCGTCGCCGTGCCGACCACGGCGGGAACCGGCTCCGAGGTCGGGCGCGCCTCGGTCATCACCAACTCGCGGACGCAGACCAAGAAGATCATCTTCCACCCGAAGTTCCTGCCGGGGGTGACGATCTGCGATCCCGAGCTCACCGTCGGCATGCCGAAGGCGATTACCGCCGGCACCGGCATGGACGCCTTCGCGCATTGCCTGGAAGCCTATTCCTCGCCCTTCTTCCATCCGATGAGCCAGGGCATCGCGCTTGAAGGCATGCGGCTGGTCAAGAGCTATCTGCCGCGCGCCTATGCCGATGGCGGGGACATCGAGGCGCGCACGCAGATGATGGCCGCGGCCGCGATGGGGGCGGTGGCCTTCCAGAAGGGGCTGGGTGCGATCCACTCGCTCTCCCATCCGGTCGGGGCGGTCTACCACACCCATCACGGCACCACGAACGCGGTCGTCATGCCGCCGGTGCTGCGCTTCAACCGCCCGGCGATCGAGGAGAAGATCGCGGCGGCGGCGGCCTATCTCGGCATTGCCGGCGGCTTCGACGGCTTCTACGATTTCGTGCTGGGCCTGCGCGAAGAGCTCGGCATCCCCGACAAGCTCGCGGCGCTCGGCGTCGGCACCGACCGGATCGACGAGCTCGCCGAGGCGGCCGTCGCCGACCCCTCCACCGCCGGGAACCCGGTCGAGCTGACGGTCGAGGCGGCGCGCAAGCTGCTGATCGAGTCGATCTGAAGCCACGGCAGGAAGCGGATCGTTGTGGGCGCGGCAATCAACTGAAGTTGGGCCGCGCGGTAACGAGCGCGCCAACGGCATCGGCCGTGGCTGTGAGATCGCCTGCAATGTTGGCTCTGACTCAGTTTCGCTGCAGGTTGGGGCTGTTCTGACGCTGGTTTCCAGAAGGAATCAGCATGATGAAGCAGCGGTTTCGGCCAGCCAGCCTGGTTCCCTCAGGATTGATGGTCGACGGGATCGCGATCGAAGGCGATCGTGTTGTGCACTGTCCTCCATCCTCTGTTCAGATGATATACTGCTACGGAACGTGGACCTAAACTTCGCCGCCGATGCTGTTTCAAGCGACCCGGGGAGCCCCATCGCATGATCGCTAATCCGCCTTCCGCGACGACGACCGGCACCTGCAATGCCGGAGCATGAACCATGACCTTCCTGCGCGAGGTCCCGCTCGGCGTCTTCCTGTTCGCGCTGATGATGGTGGCGCTGCTCGGCGGCGTCATGATCGTCGCGGCCCTGTGGGCGCGGCGCAACGCGCAGGCGATCCGCGACCTGCCGCCGACCGGGATGTCCGCGCTGACCGAGGGGCGGCATCTGGTCTGGGGCCGCGTTTCCGCGCCGAAGCTGAAAGCGCCGCTGACCGGAAGACCCTGCGCATGGTGGCAGGTCGAGGTCTGGGAATCGCGACGTGAGAAGCAGCCCGACGGCAAGATGGACTATTTCTGGACGCAGGTGCGCAACGAGCAGTCGCAGAAGCCGCTGCGGATTTCCGATGGCGAGGCGGAATGCGGCGTCGACGCCTATGGCGCCACGCTGATGCCGTCCGCCTGGAGCGACTGGCGCGGCGACCGCGAAACGCCCACAGGCGAGGAACCGGAGCTTCTCACCGAAGGCACGCCCGGGTTCGGCATCAGGCATGACGTGCAGGGCACGCTCGGCCCCCGTTTCCGCTATGTCGAGCAATATATCTGGCATGATGCGCCGATCTTCGTGCTGGGGGAGTTCGCCGAGGATGCAAGCGCCTCCCGCAAGCGCAACGCCCCGGCGAAGTGGCTGGCGCGGGGGCCGGCGCGCGCGGATGGCGGCCGCCGGCTGCCGCGCTACCTGCCGCCGGAATTCAGGGCCTTCTTCGCCAGACTGTCCGGTCCGCCCTTCATCGTTTCGACCAGGCATCCGAAGGAGATCGTCGAGACGCAGGAGCTGGGTGCCAAGGCCGGGTTGCCGTTCGGCCTCGCCTTCGCGGCGCTCGGCGCCTTCATGGTCTGGGGCCGGTATTTCGCATAAATGTCGTGGAGCGGCGTGCCACGAGGCTTCCGCGCGGCTTGAGATGCCGAGCTTGCGGTAGATCGAGCGGATATGGCTGGCCACCGTGCTTTCGGTCATCGAGGCGAGCCATTCCAACTGGGTGTTCGACGCCCTCTCCGGCGCGGGCGGGCGCACGATCGTCAGCGCCAGCCAGCCGGCATAGCGCCCCAGCGGTAGTGCTTGCCACATTTAGGGTCCTCGTCTTGTCCAGGCGATAATGGCCAGTGCGGCCATCATCAGGATCATCGCCGTCGCCAGCAACGGAGCGTGGTTCGCCACCTCGATCCATGGCACTCCTAAATGGCTGCGGCGGTCCGGAACCTCTCCTTTCCCGAAACTTTATAAATGGCCTCAAAGGTGCTGACGGCGGACAAATCTCTCCATACAAACATTCTAGAAGAACAGTTTGTCGGTGATGCGCAGAGGTAAATTGCTATGTACCTTGCGTCTACCTCCAAGAAATCGTACCTTTGAACACAAATTTTTTATTTGAATTGCGGTTTCTACGCATGGAAACCTCGTTAGTCTCTGATTATTGATGTGCATCAATGCAGGGATTTGAGCCTTGGCGCATGTTTGGTGGACAGCCGGTGCCATTTAGCTGCCTCGGAGCCATGAAAGGCTTTCCTCATGCCGACCGAAAAAACCGCGACTTCGGATGGTCCCGTTCCCTTCGCGCCGACAGGTCGTTCTGCATCGTGAAGCCTGTGCGGATACAGGGGGAAAGATGACGAGGACGCGCTGCCGCGGCATCGATCTGTTTTTCGCCGGACAGGCGGTGCAGGCCGTCGTGCCGCATCCCCTGCCGCGCCATCTGGCGCTGGTCGGCGAGGATTATCCCGGGCTGCGGCCGCGCTTCGCCGTAAGCGAAGGCGACAGGGTCGCGGCCGGCGATCTGCTGTTCACCGACAGGCGGCGTCCGGGGTCGCGTCATGTCGCGCCTGCCTCCGGCATTGTCGCGGAAATCCGCAAGGGCGGCCGGCAATCGCTCGATCGGGTCGTGATCGCGCTGGATGAGGGCGAGGCGCGCGCCTTCGCCGTTCCGGCCGCGCTCGAGAGCGCGACGCTGCGCGCGCTGCTGATCGAAAGCGGCGCCTGGCAGGCGATCCGGACCCGGCCCTTCGACGACGTCCCGGAGCCGGAGGCCACGCCCGATGCGATCTTCGTGACGGCGATCGACACCCGCCCGCTGGCGCCCGATCCCGCCGTGGTGATCGCACGCCATCGCGCCTGGTTCGCGCGCGGCCTTAAGGCCCTGACGCATCTGGGCGCGGGAGCCGTGCATCTGTGCCATCGGGCCGGCGTCGAGATGCCCGCGGTACCGGATGTGCGCCCCGCCGGCTTTACCGGGCCCCATCCGGCGGGGCTCGCCGGCACGCATATCCACTATCTCCACCCGGTGGAGGCCGGCGGCGCCTGCGTCTGGCATATCGGCTACCAGGAGGTCATCGCCATCGGCCACCTGCTCGAGACCGGCCGGATCTGGGCGCGCCGGGTCGTCGCGCTGGCCGGCGACGGGCTCAGCGCCCCGCGCCTGATCGAGACCGTGCCGGGGGCGGAGCTGCGCGCGCTCTGCGGCGAGGGGCTGGTGGAAGGGGCGGTGCGAATCCGCTCCGGCTCTCCGCTGGACGGACGCGCCGACGCCTATCTGGCGCGCGGCCACCTTCAGGTCACCGTGGAACGGCAGGCACATGGCGCCGCGGCCGGGAGCGGGTTGCTCGCACGCCTGCGGACCTTTCTGGCGGTCGGCGGTTCCGCGATCATCCCCAATGCCGCCCATGAGCGCGCGGCGCCGCCCGGCGTCCTGCCCATCCCCCTGCTGCGGGCGCTCAGCGTCGGCGATGTCGAGACGGCCCGCCAGCTGGGCGCGCTCGGCCTCGCCGAGGAGGACATGGCGCTGCTGAGCCATGTCGATGGCGGGCGCACGGATTTCGGCGCGCTGCTGCGGCGCGCGCTTGACGAACTCAGGGACGCGGCATGAGCGGGCTCGCCAACCGGCTTTACGGGCTGATCGGCCGGCGTGAGGTCGCGCGTAGCAATGTGCCGGCCCTGCTCGGGTTGATGGCGCCGCTCGTCGTGCTGTTCGGGCTCGAAGCCGGGCTCGTCGCGGGCCGGGTCGCGCTGCTCGTCCTGCTGGTGCTGGGCTGGCAGCTGGCCTTCCGCAAGCTGCGCGGGCAGCCCTTCGGGCCCGAAGGGCTGGTCACGGCGCTGCTGATCGCGTTGCTGACGCCGCCTTCCGCACCCTATTGGCAGCTCCTGTTCGCCGGCAGCTTCGGCGTGGTGCTGGCGGAGCTGGCCTTCGGCGGACGGGGGCGCAATTTCGTCCATCCCGCGGTGGCGGCGCTCGCCTTCCTGATGTTCTCCTTCACCGGCGAAGGCTACCGCGCCGGCCCGCAGATTCCGGTCTGGACGCTCGTGCCGGCGCTCGTCCTGCTGCTGGCGAGCGGACAGGCGTCCTGGCGGGTGCTGCTGGCGGCGGGCGGGAGCATGGCTGCGGTCGCCTGGGGCCTCAGCGGCGCCGCTGCCCAGGCCGTTCCGCTCGACGGCGCGGTCGCGGCGGCGCTGCTCTTCCTCGCCGCCGATCCGGTCGCCTCGGCCGCGACCAATCCGGGGCGCTTCGTCCATGGCCTGCTCGCCGGTAGCCTGGCGGCGCTGTTTGCGCTCTCGGGCGAGGCGTTCGGCGCGACGGTGTTCGCGATCCTCGTCGCCTCGGTTTTCGCACCGCTGATCGACCATTGCGTGATCGCGCTGCATGGTCTGCGCAGGAGGCGGCGCCATGTCTGAGCGCCTCTCGCCCCTCGCCCGGTTGCGGGCCGTGCTCGCCCGCCCCAACAGCGACCGGAGCAAGACGCTGCTCGTTTCGCTCCTGGTCGCGCTCGGCTGCGGGCTGTCGGTCTCGATCGCGGCGGTCGTGCTGCGCCCGGCCATCCAAGCGAATGTCGCGGCCGCCCGCAGCGCGCAGATGAGCGCGATGCTTGCGGGCATCCCCGGCATCGGCGAAATCCTCGCCCGGGCCGGGGCGGACGCGATCGAGACCGCGATCGTCGATTTGGCCAGCGGCTTGCGCGCCGAGGGCGTCGACGCGGCGGGCTTCGACCAGGCGGCGATCGCCGCCGATGCCGGCACCAGCACCCAGCTCACCCGCGCACAGGACGTCGTCGGCCTGGGCCGCCGCGAGAACCTGGCGCGGGTCCATCTGGTGCGCCGGGAGGGCAAGCTCGCGCTTATCGTGCTGCCGGTGCGCGGGCGCGGCTACCAGTCGACGATCCGGGCCTATCTGGCGTTGGAGGGCGATCTCGACACGGTCGCCGCCTTCACCGTCTACGACCATGGCGAGACGCCGGGGCTGGGCGCGCGCATCGCGGATGCCGCCTGGCAGGCGCAATGGGCCGGCAAGAAGCTGACCGAGGGCGGCAAGGTGGCGATCGAGGTGGTCACCGGCACGGCCGATGGCCCCAACGAGGTCGACGGCATCTCGGGTGCCTCGGTCACCGGCTATGCGATCACCGACATGATCCATTTCTGGCTCGGCCCGCTCGGCTATGGCCGCTTCCTCGAACGGCTGCGCGCGGGGGAATTCCGATGAACGTCTCGCTGCGCACCCTGACCGATCCGCTGGTCGACAGGAACCCGGTCACGGTCCATATCCTCGGCATCTGTTCGGCGCTCGCCGTCACCACCTCGGTCGGCACCGCCTTCGCGCTCTCCCTGGCGCTCGTCGTCGTGCTGACGGTGGCCGCCGGCATCGTCAGCCTGATCCGCAACCACATCCCATCCTCGATCCGGATCATCATCCAGATCACCATCATCGCCTCGCTGGTGATCGTGGCCGACCAGCTGCTGCAGGCCTTCGCTTATGCGATGAGCCAGCGCCTGTCGGTCTTCGTCGCGCTGATCGCGACGAACTGCATCGTGCTCGGCCGCACCGAAGCCTATGCGATGCACAACCCGCCGCTGCCTGCCATGCTCGACGGGCTCGGCAACGGCCTCGGCTACAGCCTCGTCCTGCTGGTGGTGGCGGCGATCCGCGAATTGTTCGGCGCCGGCACGCTCGCCGGCCTGCCCGTGCTGCCGCTGGCGGCCGAGGGCGGCTGGTACGCGCCGATGCGGCTGATGCTGCTGGCACCCTCCGCCTTCATCATCCTGGGGCTGCTGGTCTGGGCGGTGCGCAGCGTCAAGCGCGGCCAGGTCGAGCCGCGCGAATTCGCGCCGCGGCAGGCCGAGCGGGGCGCGCAGCCATGATCGACCTGTTCCAGCGCTCGATCTTCGAGGAGAATCTGGCGCTCTCCTTCTTCCTCGGCATGTGCACCTTCCTGGCGGTATCGAAGCGGGTGGAGACCGCCTTCGGCGTCGGCGTGGCGCTGATCGCGATCCAGTCGATCAGCGTGCCGCTCAACCATCTCTTCCACGCCTGGCTGCTGGGGGCGGGCGCGCTGGCATGGCTCGGGCTGCCGGAGGTCGATCTCGGCTTCATGCGGCTGCTAACCTTCATCGGCATCGTCGCGGCGCTGGTGCAGATCGCCGAGATGCTGCTCGACCGTTTCGCGCCCGGCCTCTACCGGGCGCTCGGCATCTACCTGCCGCTGCTCGCCATCAACTGCGCAATCATCGGCGGCAGCCTGTTCATGGTCGAGCGCCGCTACGGGCTGGCCGAGAGCGCCGTCTACGGGGTCGGCACCGGCATCGGCTGGGCGCTCGCCATCGTCACGCTGGCCGCAATCCGCGAGCGGATGCGCTATGCCGACATCCCCAGGGGGCTGGAAGGGCTCGGCATCGCCTTCATCGTCACCGGGCTCATGTCCATGGCGTTCTCGGCCTTCGCGGGGTTGCGCCTGCCATGATCGAGATCCTGCTCGCCATCCTGTTCCTGTCGGCGCTGATGGTCGCGCTCGCGGCCATGCTGCACGTGCTGCGCGGCTATCTGCTGCCGGCGCGGCCGGTCACGGTGACCGTCAACGGCGAGCGGCGGCTCGCGGCGGTCGCCAACCACAGGCTGCTCGAGATCCTGAACGGCAACGGCATCGGCGTGCCCTCTGGCTGCGCCGGAGCCGGCACCTGCGGGCTCTGCCGCGTCAGCGGCGTGACCGGTTCGGGCGCGGCGCTGCCGACGGAGAAGGCGCGCCTCACCCCCGCCGAGCTGCGCGCTGGCGTGCGCCTCGCCTGCCAGGTCATGGTGCGCGCCGACATCGGCGTCACCGTGCCCGACGAGGTGCTGTCGACCCGCACGCTGCGCTGCCGGGTCGCCTCGACGCGCAGCCTGACACCGCTGATCAAGGAGATCGTGCTGGCGCTGCCGGAAGGCGAAGATTTCGCGGTGCGCGCCGGCAGCTTCGTCCAGGTCAACGCGCCGCCCTATGCGCTCGACTTCGCCGCGATTGAGATGGCCGAGGCGCACCGCGCGCAGTGGCGCAGGCTCGGCCTCGACCGGCTGCGCGCGGAAAGCGGCGAGCCAGTCTCGCGCGCCTATTCGGTGGCGAGCCGCCCGCAGGATGCCGGGCTGATCGTGCTCGACATCCGCCTCGCAACGCCGCCGCCGGCCGTGCCGGGCGCCCCGCCGGGCATCGTCTCCTCCTGGCTGTTCGGGCTGAAGGCGGGCGAGAGCGTCGAGATCGCCGGCCCCTACGGGCATTTCGGCGCGCAGGACAGCGAGCGCGAGATGGTCTTCATCGGTGGCGGCGTCGGCATGGCGCCGCTCAGGGCGATCATCTTCGACGAGCTGGAGCGGCGCGGCAGCACCCGCCGGATCAGCTTCTGGTACGGCGCGCGCAGCAAGGCCGAGCTGTTCTACCTTGACGAGTTCGAGGCGCTTTCCGCCCGCTACCCGAACTTCAGCTTCACGCCTGCTCTCTCCGAGCCGGCGGCGGGCGATGACTGGACGGGCGCGACCGGCTTCGTCCACGACGTCGTCTTCGCCGCCCATCTCAAGGACCATCCGGCCCCGGAGGCCTGCGAGTATTATCTGTGCGGCCCGCCGCTGATGATCGAGGCGGTCTACGCGATGCTCGACGAATGCGGGGTCGAGCCCGACTCCATCTTCAACGACGATTTCGGGATCTGACGATGGGCATCACCCGGCGCAATGTCGTCATCGGCTGCGGCGCTCTGGCGCTGGCCCTGCCGGCTGAGGCTCAAGCCGGCGCGGTGCTGTCCGGCCGTGCCTTCGGCGGTTCCTGGCGGGTCGTGCTGGCGGACGGCGGACGCGCGGAAGCGGCGGCACGGGAGACCGCGGCCGCGCTCGAAGCGATCGACGCCGCGATGAGCCCGTTCCGGCCCGACAGCGAGCTTGCCCGCTTCAACCGCAGCGCCGGAACCGGCTGGCAGGAGGTAAGCCCGGCCTTCGCCGGCGTCACGGCAGAGGCCCTGCGCATCGCCGGGCTCAGCGGCGGGGCATTCGACCCGAGCATCGGCCCGGTGGTTGCGCGCTACGGCTTCGGCCCGATCACGGGCGTGCGCGCCGGCGACTACCGGGGCCTGGCGGTGCGGGGCGAGGCGATCCGCAAGGACGAGGCCCGCCTCTCTCTCGACCTGTGCGGTATCGCCAAGGGCCATGCGCTCGATGCCGTCCGCGCGCGGCTGGCCGGGATCGGCGTCGGCGACGTGCTGATCGAGATCGGCGGCGAGGTTCTGGCGCGCGGCACGGGGCCGGACGGGCGCGGCTGGCGCATCGGCATCGCCGACCCGGTCGCGGGCGGCGTCCTTGCGCGCGTGAGCGGCGAGGGCCTGGCCTTCGCCACATCGGGCGACGCGATCAACGCCTATGAGGTCGCGGGGCGGCGCTACAGCCACATCATCGATCCCCGCACGAGCGAGCCCGTGCGCAACGCGGTCGCCTCCGTCACGGTGGCGGCGCCGACCGGCGCCATGGCGGACGCGCTGGCGACCGCGCTCGTCGTGCTCGGCCCGGAGCGCGGGCTCAAGCTCGCGGATGCGCTCGGCGTCGGCGCGTTCTTCCTGCTGCGGACGGACGGCGCCGCCGCCCGCTCCAACCCGCGCTTCGATGCGCTGCGGATCGCCTAGAGGTTGCCATGCAGACGCTGATCGCCACCACGCTTCTCGTCCTCCTCGCCATGCTGGCGCTCGGCGTGGGCGTGCTGCTCGGCCGCGGCGAGCCCAGGGGCTCCTGCGGCGGGATCGCCTGCAACGGCGCCTGCGGCGGCTGCGACGGCGGGGAGGGGCGGCCATGACCCCACACCGCGCGGCCACCGTGGCCGACCACATGAAGACGGAGCTGGTGACGCTGACGCCCGATCTGGAGATCGTCAGCGCGGTTGCGATCCTGCTCCAGCGGCACGTCTCCGGCGCCTGCGTGCTCGACGAGAGCGGCGTGCTCGCCGGCGTGCTCTCCAAGCGCGACTGCCTCAAGGCGGCGCTGAGCGCCTCCTACTATAAGGAATGGGGCGGCACGGTCGCCGACTACATGACGGGCGCCCCCCAGACCCTCGATGCGGATCTCGATATCGTCGCCGCCGCGGAGGTCATGATCCGCAGCTCCTACCGCCGCTTCCCCGTCCTGCGCCATGGCCGCTTCGTCGGCCAGATCAGCCGCACGGACGTGCTCGAGGCGCTCAGCGCCTACTGGACGTGACGGCAAACCCACGCCGCCACGCCACCAAACCCGTGAAAGGAAACAGCACATGACCGCATTCACCCGACGTTCGATCGTCGCAGCCTCCGCCGTCGCCGCTGCGGGGCTGGCGCCGCTGCCGGCCGCCGCGCAGCAGGCGAACGGCGCCGCATCGGTGTCGCTGGAGGAGGCGCTGCGCCGGCGCCGCTCGACCCGCCGCTTCGGCACCGCCGAGATCCCGCAGGAACAGCTCCTGCGCCTGCTCTGGGCCGCCAACGGCGTCAACCGCAAGGAGGGCGGCGGGCGCACCGCGCCGGCCTGGCGCGGCTCCAAGGACATCGACATCTACGTGGCGCGCGAGGCGGGCGTGCACCGCTACGACCCCGTCGCCGGCACGCTCGAGCAGGTGCGCGGCGAGGACATCCGCGACAAGGTCAGCCAGACGGCCTATATCCAGCGCGCGCCGGCGGTGCTGATCTACGTTTCCGACCGCAAGCGCCTCGTCGAGGCGGCCGGCGCGGAATCGGCCGGCAACGAGCAGGCGCTCGCCATCGGCGCGCATGTTAACGCGGCGCTGATCTCCCAGAACGTCTATCTGTTCGCGGCGGCGGAGGGGCTGGGCACCGTCCTGATCGGCGGCAGCGCCGACCGCGACGCGACGAAGGCGGCGCTGTCCCTCGGCGAGGGGCACAGCGTCGTCTATATCCAGCCCGTAGGCGCGCCGCGCTGACGGTCGTCGTGGTCGCGCGGACTGCGCTCGCAGGCAGCCACCGCGGTGATGGGCAGGTGCTCGATCACGCTGGCGAGCAGCGTGTTGCTGTTGTCGCCAGCCGCATCATCCCGGTGGCCGCCGGCCTGACGGCGGGCGGAACAGGATACCGCGTCCCTGGTCGTCAAAGACATGATTTGATCCTCTCGAGCAGCCTGGGCGCGCCGGAACTGGTGACGTGAGGATCTCGATGTCGGGATCAGGAAAGAGGGCGATGCACCGGAACCAGGCCAGAATCGACACTCTCCGATCTCCTGCAAGGAGATTCGGTGATGTCGTCTGCTGCTCCGCTTGTGCTGCCCCTTCGCACGTGGGGAGGATATTGGGTGCTGCTGATGCTCAGGCCCGAAGATTACGGATCCTGCTTCAAGGTTCCAGCTTTGAGCCATGCCGCTCAATGTCAATGGGCTGAAGTCTAGGGAAGCTTCGCTGTTCGCGCTGCGAGCGGCCCTGTTCCTGCCGGATCTTTCCCTGTTATCTCGCGTAGGGAATTTTACCAGAAGCCACTGATAATGCGAGTGAATTTCAGCTTAATTTAACGCCAATCCCTGTTTCCGCGCGAAGTTTCCCTGTTTTTCCCGGCAAAACAGGGAACCGCGGCGGAGACCCGTTCGCTCCAGACTGCCTCCACCACCATCCATTTCCTATCCATTTGATTTCCCTTCCTTTTTGGCGGCGCTCCCCGCACTCGGGGACGAGGCGCGGGGCTTGCTGCGCCGATGAGACCGGGCGCTTCCCGTCAGGAAGCGTGGCGCGAGAGCCAGCCCGCCGCCAGATCGCGGTCCTCATCCGTCAGCGCGTGTCCTGCCGGAACGACCTGCGCCTCGACCTCCGCCCCGGCGCGGCGCAATGCGGCCTCGAGGGGCGCGGCCAGATCGCGATAAGGATCCTCGGCGCCGGTCAGCATCAGCAGCGAGACGCCGGTGAGGCCTGCGGCCGGCGGCTCCTCCAGCACCGCGGCCGGGCGCAGGAGCACGGCACGCCGCGCCAGTTCGGGATGAAGCTGCATCGCCGCCGCGAGCAGGTTGGCGCCGTTCGAATAGCCGAGGAAGGCGATACGCTCCGGCGCGAGGGCGTAGGCCGTCCGCGCCTCCGCCATGAAGGCGGCGAGAGCCCCGGCCTCGAAGCGGATATCGTCCTGGTCGAAGGCGCGTTCGGAACGGCGCCGGAACCAGCGCGAGGTTCCTTCCTCGGTGCTGCGGCCACGCAAGCCCAGCAGGGTCGCCCGCGGCGCGACCTGCCGGGCGAAGGGCATCAGGTCGGTTTCGTTGCCGCCGCTGCCATGGAGCAGCACGATCACGCTGCCATCGGCATCGGAGGGTTGCTGGAAGCGGTGGACGAAGGGCAGGTCGCGATAGATGACGCGCTCCTCGCCGGGCAGGGCGAATTGCGGCAGGACGATCCGGATGTCGTCGCTCTCGCCCTGGGCGTCGGGCGGCACGAAGAGCCGGGTGCCCAGCGTCTCGACGGGCTCGTCGACGGCGAAGCCCGGGCCGTCCGTCGCGAATTCGATCAGCGTCCCGCCCGGCTCACGCACATAGAGCGAGATGAAATAATGCCGGTCGTGCAGCGTCGTCGGGCTGGAGTTGCGCTTCTTAAGATCGCGCTCGATGCCCGAAAGCCCGGCCGCATCGGCGACCCGGACCGCGACATGGTCCGCGGTGCCGGTGCCCGGAATGCCGGGCCAGAAGCCGCCGGCGTCGCGGATGTCGAGGCTGTCGCCCGCTTCCGAGCGCAGGCGCTCGGTGGCGCCCTCGCGGGCCTGGCGAGCGAACCCCGCATGGGTGACGAGGAAGTGGATGGTCTCCTCGGTCGTCGCCGAGAGCAGCGTCACGCCGCGCAGGCGGTGGATGCGATGCTCGGGCGGGATGCCGGCGGCCTCCCAGCCTTCGCCGGACAGCGCGCTGCCGACCAGCTTCACCGCGAATCCGTCGGGATCGCGCAGGCGCAGGACGGTTTCGCCGAATTCCTGCCGCGGCCCCTCGGTCGCGATGCCGAAGCGCAGGGCGCGCTCCAGCCAGAAGCCGATCGCCGCCGGAGCGACGGCGAGGGCGATCTCGCTGACCTGGCCGTGCCCGGCGCGCCCCGGAGAGCCGTCCTCCCAGACCAGGAAGGTGACGAGCGATCCGGGCGAGCCGTGCCCGTCGCCATAGAAGAGGTGGAGCTGGCGGGCGTCCTCGTAGCCGCCGGTGCGCTTCACCAGGCGCAGGCCGAGGAAGCCGGCGTAGAAATCGACATTGGCCTGCACCTTGCGGGTGATCAGGGTGACGTGATGCAGGCCGCTCGTCACGTCGGACCTTGTTCCGCCGGCACCTTGGGCAGGCCCGTATCCGCCGCGAAACCCCTTCGGTAGTGAAGCGCTCCTTGCCTCATCGCAGCGGCGGTGCGTAGAGAATGCCGCCCATGCTCCAGAGCTGGTTGAGCCCGCGCGGGATGCCGAGAGTCGAGCCGGTGCCGAGATTGCGCTCGTAGAGCTCGGCATAATTGCCGCCGGCCTTGACGGCGCGGACCGCCCAGTCGGCATCGAGGCCGAGCGCCTTGCCGAAGCCGCCCTCCGCCCCGGTGAAGCGGCGTACGTCCGGCTTCGCCGATTTGAGCGCCTCGTCGAGATTCGTGCTGGAAACGCCGATCTCCTCGGCATTGACCAGCGCGAAATTCACCCATTTCACCACGGTGAACCAGGGAAAGTCGTCGCTGCGCACCACCGGCCCCAGCGGCTCCTTCGAGATCACGTCGGGCAGGACGATCGCCTCGGCGGGCTTGGCGAGCCGGAGCCGGTCGCCATGCAGGGCCGACTGATCGCGGGTCAGCACGTCGCATTGCCCGCCCTCGAAGGCGGCGAAGGCTTCCGCGGCGCTCGGATAGACCTTCTCCTCATAGGTCATCGAGTTGGCCTTGAAGAAATCGGCGAGGTTGAGCTGCGTCGTGGTGCCGGCCTCGACGCAGATCTTCGCCTTGTCGAGCGACAGCGCCGTATCGACCTTGAGCGAACGCTTCGCCAGGAAGCCCTGGCCGTCGTGATAGGTGATGCCGGCGAAGGCGAGGCCGAGCTCGGCCTCGCGGCCGAGCGTCCAGGTCGAGTTGCGCGCCAGCAGGTCGACCTTGCCGCCCTTCAGCGCATCGAAGCGCTGGCTCGCCGAGAGCGGCGTGAAGGCGACCTTGCCCGCATCACCGAGAACCACGGCCGCGACGGCACGGCAGAAATCGACGTCGAAGCCGCGCCAGGCGCCCTGGGCATCCTTCTCCGAGAAGCCGGTCACGCCTTCGCTGACGCCGCATTGCAGCGTGCCGCGCTGCTTCACGGTCTCGAGCGTGCCGGCGCCGGCCGGAAGGGCGAGGCCGACGAGGGCGACAAGCCCGAGGCCGCCGCGGCGCAGCCAGGAGGTCTTCGACATGTCTGTCTGTTCCTTTCGAGGATCGGCGGAGGCGGCGGGCCGGGTCACAGCGTCGCCTTGTGGCGGATGATCACCTTGGTGCCGAGCGGTACGCGGTCGTAGAGATCGGCGACGTCGCCATTGGCGAGGCGGAAGCAGCCCGACGAGATCGCCTGGCCGATCGTCTCCGGCTGGTTGGTGCCGTGGATGCGGAAGACGGTCGAGCCGAGATAGAGCGCGCGCGCGCCCATCGGGTTGCCGGGGCCGCCGGCCATGAAGCGCGGCAGATAGGGCTGGCGCTGCAGCATCTCCGGCGGCGGGCGCCAGTCGGGCCATTCGGCCTTGCGGCTGACCTGGACCTGGCCGGACCAGGTGAAGCCCTCGCGCCCGACGCCGATGCCGTAGCGCAGCGCCCGGCCGTTGCCCTGCACCACATAGAGGAAGCGCTCGGCCGAATGGATCACCACCGTGCCCGGCGCCTCGTTCGAGCGGAACAGCACCATCTGGCGGGCATAGGGCCCTTCGGTGATGGTGGCGTCCGCGGTCGAGACGCGGCCCGGTTCGTCGCCGATGTCCATCGTCTCCTGGGCTGTGGCGGGCGGGCGCGGCTGCGCCGTCACGGCCCCCGAGACGACGAAAATTGCCGCCGCGCCGAGGGCCGGCAGGAGAAGCCCCCGCAGGGCGTCGCGAAGGATGATGCTCATCTCGTCGTCTCCGATCAGGCGCAGCGGCTGTAGATGAAGGTGCCGTAGCGGGCATGCGCGTCGGGATCGACAAAGCGCATCACCAGCATCGAGGGGCTGTGCGACAGGATCTCGCGGTCCTGCGGGTCTCCGGCCGGGGCCTCGAAGCCGACGAAGGTCCTGCCGCCGGGGCCGGCCTTCAGGCGCAGCTCATAGGGCTTCGGATCGTCGGCGACATGCATCATCACGCCGTCGCCCGGGCCCCGCGCGATCGTGTAGGGCTGTTTGCACTGGGCCTTCGCCTCCGCCTCGGTGCGCTTGCGATCCTTCTCGGTGTGGAAGGACGCGACGCCCCAGCGCCCGACCAGGGCGTCGCGCGAGATTCCCGCCGGCGCCGGAGCCTGCGCCGCGGGGCTGCCCGAGGACGACGACAATCCTTCGCCGCCGCCGCATCCGGCGAGGGCCAGAGGCAGAGCGAGACTGCAAACCATCGTGACGAGGACCGGGCCTCGGCCGCCGCGCGGTCCGACAAGGAGCCGTATCATCTTTCCTCCATGATCGCGTAGGGACGGCACGAAGACTAATCGACCGGAGCGATCATGTCGGCAGCGTCCAACGCCGTCAACGCGCCGGCCCGAGTCCCGGTCCAGATGAAATCTCGCTCGCGCCGCAACGCGGGCCACCCCGACCGAAATCCGGCGATCGCGAAACAGCCCCTTCTGCGCGGGGACGCATGCCGCTATCAAAGCCTGCGTGAAGCGGGGCCGGTCGGTGCATGCTTCGCCTTGTTCGGAGTAGCCCGTGAAAAACCCCTATGAGGTTCTCGGCGTCGCCGCGACGGCTTCCGCCGCCGAGATCCAGAGCGCCTATCGCAAGCTCGCCAAGAAGCTGCATCCGGACCTCAACCCCGGCGACAAGGCGGCCGAGGAGAAGTTCAAGGAGGTCGCCGCCGCCAACGACCTGCTCGGCGACGCCGAGAAGCGCAGGCGCTTCGACGCCGGCGAGATCGACGCGTCCGGCTCCGAGCGGCCGCAGCATCCCTATTATCGGGACTTCGCGGGCTCGCAGCAGGGCGATCGCTACGCCGATGCCGCCGGTTTCTCCGATTTCATGGACCAGGACGATGCCTTCGCCGAACTGTTGCGCCGCAGCCGGCAGGCGCGCGCGAACCGCCGCGGGCCGGACCTGAATTATCATCTGACGGTCGATCTGGTCGATTCGATCGCCGGCGCGACCAAGCGGCTGGTGCTGCCGGACGGCGGCACGATCGAGGTGAGGATCCCGCCGGGGCTGGTCGATGGCCAGACGCTGCGTCTCAAGGGCAAGGGCGCGCCCGGCGCCGGGACGGGCGGGCCGGGCGATGCCCTGATCGAGGTCGAGGTCAGGCCCGATCCCCGCTTCACCCGCGACGGAGACGACATTACGCTCGAGCTGCCGATCTCGCTGACGGAGGCGGTTCTGGGCGCGGAGGTCCGCGTCCCGACGCCGACGGGCGACGTGACGCTCACGGTGCCGAAGGGGTCGAACACCGGCACGAAGCTGAGGCTGCGCGGCCGGGGCGTGCCGCGGCGTGCCGGCGGCCATGGCGACCAGTTCGTCAGGCTCAAGGTGGTCCTGCCGAAAGCGCCCGATCCGGAGCTCGAGAGCTTCGTATCGGGCTGGAAGGACAAGGGCTACGATCCGCGCGAGGGCAGGCCATGACCAGGATGACGAAGCAGGAATTTCTCTCCTCGTCCGGGCTTCAGGTCCAGGTGCTGGAGCTTTGGCTGGAGCAGCGCTGGCTGATCCCGGAGGAGGCCGAGGCGGAGATGCTGTTCAGCGAGGCCGACATGGCGCGCGCCCATCTCATCCTGCAGCTCAAGGACGATCTCGGCGCCAATGACGAGGGTATCGACGTGATCCTGCATCTCGTCGATCAGGTCCACGGGCTCAGGCGCGTCCTCAGCGAGCTGCGCGAGGAGATCAAGCGGCGGTGAGGACCTCGCCGGCGCGCCGACGCCGCAAGGCAAGTAGCGGGAAAAGCGTTTCGACAGGGGCGGGCGGGGCAGGAGAAGAGGAGGAGAGGCGATGGCTGAAAGCTTCAAGGTCGGCGACCATGTCGGCTGGAACTCCGAGGCGGGTCATGTCTCGGGCGTGATCATCGCGGTCCGCACCGCCGATTTCGACTATAAGGGCCATACTCACCGCGCCTCGCCGGACGCGCCGCAATATCTGATCAAGAGCGACAGGACCGACCATGTCGCCGCCCACAAGGGCAGCGCGCTGCGGCATATCGATTAGGGCGGGCGAGGGGTTGCGCCTGCCTTTCTTCACCATCGGCCATTCCGACCGCAGCATCGAAGACTTCGTCGATCTGCTGGAAGGGGCCGAGGTCGCGCTCGTCGCGGATATCCGCAAGATCCCGCAATCGCGGGCCAATCCGCAGTTCAACGCCGAGGCCCTGGCGCCGGCGCTCGCCCGGCGCGGCATCGGCTACGAGCGCATCGCCGAGCTGGGCGGCCTGCGCGGCAGGGCCGACGCCGTGCCGCCGGAGCTGAACGGGTTCTGGACGAACCGGAGCTTCCACAACTATGCCGATTACGCGCTTTCGGAGCGCTTCCGCGCCGGTCTCGACCGCCTCCTGCGTGACGGGCGGGAGCGGCGCTGCGCGACCCTGTGCGCGGAGGCGGTGTGGTGGCGCTGTCACCGGCGCATCGTCAGCGATCATCTGATCGCGCGGGGCGAGACGGTCTTCAACATCATGGGGGCGGGGCGGCTGGAGCCGGCCCGCCTGACGGAAGGCGCCGCCATCCGCGACGACGGCAGCGTGATCTATCCGGCCCGCCCTGCCGAAGCGAATCGACCGGGCCGGGATGCTCAGAAGCGATAGCTCACGCCGGCGCGGATGGTGTGATGGCGCGGCTCCTGCGTGCCGGTGAAGCCCGGGAACGCGATGAGCGAATCGTTGCGGATGCGCTCGAACTGGGTGAAGCGGTATTCGATGCGGGCCGAGAGCGATGACGTAAAGGCATATTCGACGCCGCCGCCGACCGTGAAGCCGGTCACCGTCTTGCTGAAGCTTTCGCCGGTGCCGGGCCAGTTCCAGTAGGTGCTCTTGATGTCGGCGATGGCGAGGCCGCCCGTGGCGTAGATCAGCGCCGGCCCGATCGCATAGCCCAGGCGCAGGCGCAGCGAGCCTTGCATGTCGATCTCGGTCCTGCCGCGGCCGCCCGGATTGAACGGGGCCGCCGGCGGGTCGACGAAGCCGCCGTCGATCCGGCCGAACTCGATATCGCCCTCGAGGCCGGCGACGAACGCGCCGAACTGATAGTTCGCTCCCGCATGGACGCCGCCGAAGAGGCCGTCGGGCTCGAAGCGGTTCTTCAGGCCGACATAGCCCATCGTGGCGGTCAGGAATTCCTTCGTCGTGTCGACGCCCCAGCCATAGCCGGCCTGTCCGCCGACATAGAAGCCCGTCCAGGTCATGGCAGGCGGCAGTGGCGGAACTTCGCGCGGGTTGCGCAGGTCGGCAGCCATCACGCCTGACGACAGGCCCGACAGCAGTGCGGTAACTAGGACATGGCGGGAGCCACGCATATCGATCGGCCCTTCAAGGTCGCGCCCACGCTGGAGAATCCGGCATTCCAGAGCGTGCTTCTTCCTGCCACGGATATGGTTAACGCTTTCTCACCTGCGGAGCGCGAGGGCGCGCCCGGATGGCGGCAGGGGGTGGATTCCCTAGAGTATCCGATCTACCCTTTGGTAACTATCCGGCAGAATCTATAGTTAATATAAGTAAATTAGCCGATGTACACCGGAACTTAATCCGACTTCTGGTATTGATCGCCGCAGTCGGCAAGCAATGCCGCGAGCAAGACGACAGGGTCGGAGTTTCAGACGATGAAGACATATGAGAATCTGCCGAATGCGGCGCTGACCGGCAGCATGCGCGATTTCCGCGTGCCGGGCGGGGCTGATCTGGAGCGGCGTGTCGGCAATTTCTTCAAGTGGCAGAACCTGCGGCGCCAGAACGGCCTGTGGCCGTTCTCGCGTGCGACCGATTTCGGGCCGCGCACGGAAGTTCTGGCCACGGACGACCGCGGCATCGGCATGGAGGGGGTGAACTTCGCCTCGCAGGACTATCTGAGCATGTCCTCCCATCCGGCCATCAAGGAAACGGCGCTGGCGGCGATCGAGCGCTACGGCGTCCATAGCGCGGGCTCGGCGGCGCTCGTCGGCAACACCACCCATTCGGTCGCGCTCGAGCGCAAGATCGCCGATTTCCTCAAGATGGAGGATTGCCTGCTCTATCCGACCGGCTGGGGCGCCGGCTATGGCGTGATCCGCGGGCTCGTGCGCTCGTCCGACCATATCGTCATGGATGCGCTGGCGCATACCTGCCTGCAGGAGGGCGCCAATGCCGCCACCCGCAACATCTATCTGTTCCGCCATCTCGACGTCGCCCATTGCCGCCGCTGGCTCGAGAAGATCCGCTCCACCGATACCGAGAACGGCATCATGGTGGTGACGGAGGGGCTGTTCTCGATGGACTCCGACACGCCCGACATCGCCGCGATGCAGGAGCTGTGCAACGAGTTCAACGCCACGCTGATGGTCGACGTCGCCCATGACCTCGGCGCGCTCGGGCCGGGCGGGCGCGGCCATATCGGCGCGCAGGACATGCTCGGCAAGGTCGATATCGTGATGGGCTCGTTCTCGAAGACCTTCGCCTCGAACGGCGGCTTCGTCGCGGTCAAGGAGCGGCCGGTCAAGGAATACCTGCGCTTCTACAGCCCGACGACGACGTTCTCGAACGCGATGTCGCCGGTCAATGCCGCGATCGTCCTGAAGGCTTTCGAGATCATCGAGACCGAGGAGGGGCAGGGCCTGCGCGACGAGCTGATGGCCAATGTGCTCGAGCTGCGCCGTCAGGTCCGCGAGGCCGGGCTCGACTATTACGGCGACCCGTCCGCCATCGTCGCCGTCAAGATGGGCTCGGAAGGGCTTGCGCGCCTGGTCAGCCGGGAGCTGCCGGAGCTCGGTCTGCTCGCCAACCTCGTCGAATATCCGGCCGTCGGGAAGGGCTCCGCGCGCTTCCGCATGCAGGTCATGGCGAAGCATTCGCGCCAGAACATCACCAATGCGGTCGAGCGCATCGTCGCCGCCAAGGCCACGGCCGAGATCGCGCTGGCGGCGGCGGAAGCCGGACGTCCGACCCTGCGCGCGGTGGCTTGAGGGATCCCCCTCCGCTACGGAACCACAAAAGAAACCGGAGCGTGGCGTAACGTAAGAGACGCTTAACTCTTGCAAACCATGCTCCGGACAACCTTAGCGCGCGTCGATCGAGGATTAGAGTTTATGAGCCCGAGCCAGAAGGCGAGCGCCTCGGATATTCCCTTTTCGGTTCCGGCGGACGGGCGAGCCCAGCCCGCCACGCTCGGCCGGATCCTCCTGGTCGACGACGTTCTCGACAACCGCATCGTGCTCGGGCGCCGGCTGCAGCGCCGCGGCTACGAGATCGTCGAGGCCGATTGCGGCGAAGCCGCCCTCGACCTCCTGGCGCGGGAGCGCTTCGACCTCGTGCTGCTCGACGTGATGATGCCCGGCATGAGCGGGCTTGCCGTCGTCACCGAGATCCGCAAGACCAGGAGCTCGCAGCAGCTGCCGGTGATCATGGTCACGGCCAAGTCGCTGACCGACGATGTCGTCGAGGCCCTGCAATGCGGCGCCGACGACTACATCACCAAGCCGGTCGACTTCGAGGTCGCCCAGGCGCGCATCGTCCTCCAGATCAGCCGCAAGCGTGCCGCCGACACGCTGGAGCAATGCGTCAGGGACCGCACCGCCGCGCTCTCCGAGGCGGCGACCGTGATCAACCGCGAGGTCGAGCAGAACCGGCAGTCGACGCTGCGCGCCGAGTTCCTCTCGCGCCACGATTCGCTGACCAAGCTGATGAATCGCGCCGCCTTCCTCGAGGCGGCGACGGATGCCTCCGAGGCGCATGCCGCGGGCGGCGCGCCCTACGACATCCTCTTCCTCGACCTCGACCGCTTCAAGATCATCAACGACACCTTCGGCCATGGCGTCGGCGATCTCGCTCTCAAGAGCCTGGCCGAGAAGCTCGAGGCGATCGTCTCGACCAAGGACGCGCTGGCGCGCTTCGGCGGTGACGAGTTCCTCGTGCTGCATCGCTGCGGGCCGGGCGACGAGCGCACGGCGACGCTGGCCGAGCGCATCATCCGCAAGCTGACCGAGCCCCTGGTCGTGGAAGGCCACGAGGTCTCCGTCGGCATCAGCATCGGCGTCGCGGCGCCCGCCGGCAAGCTCGAGCCGGCCGAGATCACCATCGGCCATGCCGACATCGCGATGTACCGGGCCAAGAAGGACGGCGGCGACCGCTACCGCCTGTTCGATCCGGAGCTCGCCGAGGCGACGCGCCGCCGCTCGGAGCTCGAACGCGATCTGCGCGTCGCGTTGAAGTGCGGGCAGTTCAACGTCGTCTACCAGCCGGTGGTCGAGCTCGCCGACCATTCGATCAGCGGCTTCGAGGCGCTGCTGCGCTGGAACCACCCCCGGCGCGGCGCGATCTCGCCGGCCGAGTTCATCCCGATCGCCGAGGAGACCGGCGTCATCGTCCAGATCGGCGAGTGGGTCCTGCGCCAGGCCTGCGCCACCGCGATGACCTGGCCCGGCGAGGCCAAGGTCGCGGTCAACCTCTCCGCGATCCAGTTCGAGCGCAGCCCGATCGTCTCGATCGTGATGAACGCGCTCGCCGCCTCGGGCCTGGCGCCGGAGCGCCTCGAGCTCGAGATCACCGAGACGCTGATCCTGCTCAGCGCGCCCCAGACGCTCGAGGCGCTGCGCCAGCTGCGCCAGCTCGGCGTGCGCATCGTCATGGACGATTTCGGCACCGGCTATTCCAGCCTGAGCTATCTGCGCGACTTCGAGTTCGACAAGATCAAGGTCGACCAGTCCTTCATCCGCTCGCTGCCCACCGACGAGGGCACGCGCGCCATCGTCGCCTCGATCTCCCAGCTCGCCCAGACGCTGGGTGTGGCGACCACCGCCGAAGGCGTCGAGACCGAGGAGCAGCTCGAGCACGTCAAGACCAACGGCATCGGCCTCGTCCAGGGCTTCTTCTTCGGAAAGCCGATCACGGCCATGGAGATCGAAGGCGTCTTCGATGCGCTCGACAGCCACGGCCTGCAAACCGGCTTCCCGGTCAATTTCTGAGAAAGGCCGCGCCGAGCCAGCCACGCCGCAAGGCCGTCATCGCGCGCAATGGCGAAACGGCGCGCTCGCGCGTCAGAACCTGTAGGTCAGGCCGGTGTGCAGGACCAGCGGATCGAGCGTGACCGTCGCCCGGATCGGGGTGGGGCCCAGATAGCCGCGGGTCTTGGCGCGCAGATAGACTTTCTTGGCGTCGAGGAAGAAGCCCCAGTTGTCGTCCAGCATGTAGTTGAAGCCGATCTGTCCGGTGAAGCCGGGGGCGTGGTCGGTCTTGAGGCCGGTGACGACGCGGTCATGGTCCTTGAAGACCACCATCAGCGCGGGGCCCGCGCCGATATAGGGCTGGAAGCGGCCGAGCCCGGTGAAATGATACTGGGCGGTCAGCGCCATCGGGCCGCCGTCGACCTTGCCGAGCGTGCCGAGGCCGGTGAGGGAGCCGCGGGCCTCGACCTTGGTCAGGGGCGGGTAGCCGGCGGCGAGCCCGATGGCGAAATTCGGGGTGAAGTGATAGCCCGCCTCGATCGCGAAGGTATAGGAGTTGGGGACGCGGACATCCGCGCCCGGGACCGGGAAGCCGCCGGCATGCATCCTGGCGCCTTCGGCATAGAACAACCCCGCCGGGCCGGCATGCAGGAAGAAGCGCTTGAACGCCGGTTCCTGGGGCGGCGGGGCCGGCGGTTGCAGGTCGGCGGCCGATGCACCGCAGCAACCCGCGATGCCGGCAAGCATGGTCACGGCAGTGAGAGGAAGACGCATCGGGTCGATCCCGTAACGGCCGAACGGCGCGAGGACTGAAGTCTCCCGTTGATAATCTATTAGGCTTAACGAAAGGTTAGCGACGCCGTCCGGACGAGGGGGGCCGGCGCGGGCGGGGGGGCTTCAGCCCTGTTCGAGGCAGCCGCGGATCTTGCCCAGGAGGCGCGGCAGGTCGATCGGCTTGGTATCGAAATCCGCGCAGCCGACCTCGACGCTGCGGGCCTTGTCGCTGGCGAGCGCGTGCGCGGTCAGGGCGATGACGGGGATGCCGGCCGTGGCGGGGGAAGCCTTGATCCGCTGCGTCGCCTCCCAGCCGTCCATTTCGCCGAGCGCCACGTCCATCAGGATCAGGTCGGGCCTCTCGGCCCCGGCCATGGCGACCCCGGTCGGGCCGTCGGGGGCGCAGAGCACGGTGAAGCCCTGCTTCTGCAGGCGCCGGCTCAGCATGTCCCGGTTCATCTCGTTGTCTTCGACGAGCAGGATCCTAGGCATGGGCGGCCATCGCCTGCAAGGCGCGTGCGGACCGGGCGGCGGCCGTTGGCCCGATCCGCGTCGTCGCGTCGGGAAGGGTGAGCGTGAAGGTCGAGCCGATGCCGGGCCGGTTCTCGACGACGATCTCGCCGCCCGAGAGCCTGGCGATCTTGCGGCTGAGCGCGAGGCCGAGCCGGGCGCCGCCGTATTTGCTGCCGTTGGCATCCCCGGCATCGGTGAACTGCTCGAACAGCACCGGCATCAGCTCCGGGTCGATGCCGCCGCCGGTGTCGCGGACCGCCACGGTGAGATGCCCGCGCGGCGAGGTCGCGGCGATGAGGTCGATGCGGCCGTCGCGCGTGAACTTGATGGCGTTCACGACGAGCTCGGCCAGGATCTGCCTGAGCTTGGCCTTGTCGACCAGGAGCCGCCGCGGGGCCCGGGCGGTGTCGAGGGTGATGCGGGTGCCCGCCGCGAGCGCCGGCTCGCGGAACTCGTCCGCGACGGAGGCGACGATCTCGGCCGGATCGACCGCTTCGAGATGGAGCTCCATCTTGCCGGCCTCGATCTTGGCGAGGTCGAGGATCTCGTTGACGAGCTTGAGCAGCAGGTGCCCGGAGCTCTGGATGCGGGCGAGGTCGCGTGCCGTATCCTCGTCGCCTTCGTCGCGCACCTCCTCCAGCAGGATCTCGCTGTAGCCGATCACGGCGTTGAGCGGGGTGCGCAGCTCATGGCTCATCCTGGCGATGAACTCCGTCCTGGCGGCGCCGGCGCGCTCGGTCGCCTCGATCGCGTCGCGCAGTTCCGCCGCGGTCTGCATATGGCCCTGCATCGCGGTCTCGAGCTCGCTCTGCGAGGCGAGGAGGCGGGCGTAGAACAGCGCCATCATGGCGACGTAGAGGGAGGCCGCGATCGTCGAGACGAGGCCGAGCCCCTCCCGCGCCGCGACGTCGAGCCGGCTCGGCATGGCTCCGCCGAGGAACCAGATCGCGCCGAAGGCCGCGAGATTGGCGGCGAAGAGGCTGAGCGCGACCACCCTGAGCCTCGGCTCCGAGCCGATGTAGAACAGGGCGAGCAGCGGGATGGTCAGCACCCAGGGCAGCGTCGGCGAGGTGATGCCGCCGTAGAAATAGCAGCTCCACAGGATGCAGAAATTCAGGTTCTGGATCGAGGCCAGGGCCAGCGCATTGTAGTGCCCCCAGGCCCGCAGCACGAACGGGAAGAGCCAGAAGGCGGAGATCGACAGCGCCAGCACCAGCACGGGATAGCCGGGATCGGGATCGAAGACGTAGAGCGCGAGCGGAACGGTGTTGCCGATGAAGGGCCCGAACAGGTGGCTGATGAGGAACATCCGCACCTGCTTCAGATTCTGACGGTCCCGCGCGATGTCGGCCGGGATGAACCAGTCGACGAAATCGTTCAGCGTCATTCCGAATCGGCGCTTACCCTGCGTCATCGCCATGAAACCCGAAGGCACGAGGACGGGTTTCGAGACATGCGGGCGACAGGCCCGCCATTCGTGCGAACCCGTTTCGCATGAAGTCGTTCTCAATGACGTAAAGGCATTAAGGCGGCGTGAATCGCGGCCGGCATCCTGCGCGAGGCGCCAGGATCGATCGTTAACGACCGTCGTCTATCCTGGAAGCCAGGATGATGCGCCGCATGCCGCGGCGAGACCGGGGCCCATAACCCGATGCTGAAGTTTATCGACTGGTTCCTGCCGGAAGCCGCGAAGTTCGACAGCGCGGAACGCAGCCTCGGCCGCAACTTCGTCTTCACCCACCTGTTCGGGCCTCTGCTGAGCCAGCCGATCGGCGTGTTCCTCTACCTGATCGATCCCGATCCCGGCTTCGCCTGCTGGGCCATCATCGTCTGCACCTGGCTGTTCTGGCTCCTGCCCTTCGTGCTGAAGCTGACCGGGCAATTGCAGTTGACCGCGCTGATCTCGGTCGAGCTCCTCGCCTTCACGGCCCTGTTCGGAGCCTTCCATTACGGCGGCGTCAGCTCGCCCTTCCTGCCCTGGCTGATCATCAGCCTGCTGCTCGGCTTCTTCTATCTGCACGACAGGCCGCTCCTGGTGCTCGGCATGTTCGCGCTGAACATCGTGACCTTCTCGGCGGCCTATCTGGCCTTCGGCTTCCCGACGCTGGTGCCGCTCGAGGAGCTGCAGAAGGTCGGCTGGATCTCGATCCTGGCGGCGGCGGTCTACATGTCCTGGATGGCGGTCTACTACGCCAGCATCACCGCCAAGCGCTCCGAGATCGAGCGCGAAACGGAACGCCACCGCGAGACCGCGCAGCGCCTCCAGGCCGCCAAGGAGGCCGCCGACGCCGCGACGCATCTGAAATCGATCTTCGTCGCCAAGATGAGCCACGAGCTGCGCACCCCGCTCAACGCCGTGATCGGCTACAGCGAGATGCTGCTGGAGAACTTCGAGGACGAGGGCCGCAGCGAGAGCAAATGCGCCGATCTGCGCCGCATCAACGCGGCCGGAAAGCATCTCCTGGCGCTGGTCTCCGACGTGCTCGACATGTCGCGGATCGAGACCCAGAACGACAGCTTCGCCATCACCGTCTTCGATGTCGGCTGGCTGGCGGAGGAGGCGGTCTCGACCGCCCAGCACCTGGCCGAGGAGAACGGCAGCCGGATCACGCTGAACTGCATCGGCAAGCTCGGCACGATGCAGTCGGATTCCACCAAGGTCAGGCAGGTCATCCTCAACCTGCTCGGCAACGCCGCGAAATTCACCACCGACGGCTCCATCACGCTCGCGGTCAGGCGGGAAGCGAAGCCCGGCGGCGACTGGATCGAGTTCCAGGTCCGCGATACCGGCATCGGCATCGCGCCCGAGGGGCTGGCGCGGCTGTTCCAGAACTTCGGCCAGGCCACCGCCGGGATCTCCGGCCGCTATGGCGGGACGGGGCTCGGCCTTGCGATCAGCCAGAAGCTGTGCGTGCTGATGGGCGGCACCATCTCGGTGGCGAGCGAGCCGGGCAAGGGCTCCTGCTTCACCGTGCGCCTGCCGGCCCTGCGCAGCACCGCCGAGGCGCGCCATCCCGAGGCGGCCCAGGACGGCGCGCCGCGCGCCGCCGCCTGAGCGGGAGCCGGCTCCCCGCCGCCGCGGCGGGGGAACCTTCATCTTGTGCTTTTGTTTTATCGCGAACTGGATCAATGATGGTCGCGTGCGTTTAACGTCCGCGTAACCATATGAGAGAGTTCCATGCAAGCCGAGCGCGTGCGACGGTTTCCCGCGCCTGTCCAGGCCCAAGGCTTCGGCCGGCGGCCACGGGCGGCCAACGACAACGAGCCGGAGATCGGCGAGAGCGTCGCCAGCATCGTCATCGGCCGTTCCCTGCTCGTCGGGGCGGCGCTTCTGGTCGTGGCGTTCGCCGTCGCTGGGGGCGTCTGGCTCGTGCAGGCGGTGGGGCGGCACTTCGGCTGACCGCGGCGCGCCGCGGGGGCCTCAGCGGGCGTTGGCGAAAGCCTTCCGGCTCAGCACGGTCCGGAACAGGATCCCGATGTCGAGCCAGAACGACCAGTTGTCGATGTACCAGTGGTCGTAGGCGATGCGCTCGGCCATCTTCTCGTCGGTATCGGTCTCGCCGCGCAGGCCGTTCACCTGCGCCCAGCCGGTGATGCCGGGCTTGACGTTGTGGCGGCGGGCGTAGTTGGCGATCTTGCGCTGGAACGCGACATCGTGGGCGAGGGCGTGGGGGCGCGGGCCGACGAGCGACATGTCGCCGGCCAGAACGTTCAGGAACTGCGGCAGCTCGTCCAGATTGTAGCGCCGCAGCAGCGCGCCGAGGCGGGTGATCCGGGGATCGCCCTTCCTCGCCTGGACGACGACCTGGCCGTCGTCGATCGTGGTCATGGTGCGGAACTTGAAGATCCGGAACGCCTGCTGGTTGAAGCCGTAGCGGCGCTGGCGGAAGAGCACGGGGCCCGGCGAATCGAGCCGGATCAGCGCCGCGATCAGCAGAAGGAGCGGCAGGCTCAGCACGAGGCCGCAGGAGGCGGCGACGATGTCGAAGGCGCGCTTGGCCGCGATCTCCGCCGTCGAGAGCGGCCGGCGCGTCAGCCGCAGGCTCGACAGGGTGCCGGCGTGGACGACACGCGCATTGGCGAAGCGCGCCAGGCTCGGCTCGGGCGCGAGATGGATCGCGACCGGCAGGTTCTGGAAGGCGTCGACGCAGGCCGAGACGGTCTCCTGCTCGGACCAGGGAACGGCGATGAAGACCGCATCGGGCCGCTCCCTGCGGCAGCGCGCCACCGCGGCGGCGAGATCGGCGGCAAGCGCGGCTGCCCCGCCGCCCGGCTTGAGAAAGGCGACGTCGTTCACCGAGAATCCCGCGAGCCAGGGCTTGTGCCGCGAGACGAAGGCCATGACGTTCGCCTCCCGTCCGATCAGGAAGGCGCGCTCGGCGGTGATCCGCCCGGCGCGGCTGCCGGCGGCGATCAGCCTGACCACAGCCGCCCGGGAGAGGGCGATGACGGGAATGCCGCCGAGATAGGTCGCGACGATGACGGCGCGCGAATAGTGATCGGCGATCTTGGCGAGGAACAGCAGGACGACGAAGACCAGGAGCGTGATGTTCCAGACGGCGACGGCGGAGCCCATCTGCCCCTGCGTCGAGAGGTAGTTGCCGATCCGGTAGCGCCCGCGCATCAGGTTGACGAAGACGAACAGCGTAGCCAGCATCGCCGCCAGTTCCGGCGCGGAGCGGTCGATCCCCGGCATGCCGGTGGCGGCGAGGTAATAGCCGAACGACATCCCATAGACGAGGGCGGCGACCACCGCCGCATCGCCCGCCGCCGTCAGCGGCCCGATCCAGAGGCGCCAGAGGCCCGGCCGGCGGCCGGGCGCGGTCTGGGAGACGCCGCTCAGATGGTCGATGCTCATTGCAGTCCTCGGTGGCCCGCGCCGGTCCGTACCTGTCCCGATCCGGCACAGGGAACCGGCGCCGGATCGGCGCCGGGAGCAGCGTGGCAAGGCCCGTGCCGGGCGCTTCAGGCGCAGTCGCGCCGGCGCTGGGCCATCGAATCGAGGACGGCGGAAAGGAGGCTGCCGAACACGGCGCCGGCGATCTTCACGATCGCGTCGCGCGGCAGGCCGTGGCGCGTGGCCTCCCAGGTCTGGAGCCATTCGAGGCCGATGGCGAGGACGACGAGCCCGGCGAGGATGCGCCAGCGCTGCCGGGGATAGGCGAAGGCGAAGGTGGTGCCGGCGGCGAAAAAGGCGAGGAAGCGTTCCGCATTCGCGCTGAGCCCGTGAAGATGCGGGCGCGCGCCCAGGGGCGACAACGTCGCGATCAGGATCACGAGCAGGACAGCCCAGCCCGCGAACAGGGCGAGGCGGCGCAGCTTTTCAAGCGGAAGCATCAAGGCCGGGCTCCGGGCGGGCGGCGGGGCGGGGAAGGGCCCGGCATCGGCGCGATGCGCGCGAGCCGGCGTCCGCGCGTTATGGCGGGCCGATAACGGCGAAGCAATGGCGGATCCGGCAGGCGGGCCGTATCAAGCGAGGTCCGCGGGCACCGCAATCCGCCGCCAATTTGCGTTTTCGCAAATTGGCGGCAGGCCCTTCCGGTTAATGGTGCAGCGCAGCGAGGGACGGAAGGTGCCTGCTGCATTGAAGGAGAAGGCAGATGTTCAGGACGTTTCTCGCTGGCGCGCTGATGGCGCTGGCAGCCGCCGGTGCCAATGCGGCGGAGATCGAGGTCAAGATGCTCAACAAGGGCGAGGCCGGTGCCATGGTGTTCGAGCCGGCGCTGATCAAGATCGCACCGGGCGACACGGTGAAGTTCCTGCCCACCGACAAGAGCCACAATGCGGAAAGCGTTCCCGAGATGATGCCGGCCGGCGCCGAGCCCTTCATCGGCAAGATGAACGAGCAGGTCGACATCACCTTCAACAAGGACGGCGTCTACGGCATCAAGTGCAAGCCGCATTACGGCATGGGCATGGTGGCGCTGGTCGTGGTCGGCGAGCCGACCAATCTGGAGGCCGCCGCCACCGCCAAGCATCCGGGCAAGGCGAAGACGGTCTTCGCCGGCCTGATCGCCAAGGTAAAGTGACCGCGCCGCGGTGCGGCAGGTGAAAGGGGCAGGGGCGCGGCCCAGGGCTGCGCCCGGTCGGAACAGGAGAGGTTAGCATGGCGCCGATCCCGAGGCTGCGGGCCTATGACGGCCCCGCCCTGCTGTCCTACGGCTTCAGGCCGCTTTTTCTGCTCGCGGCCCTGCAGGCGGGGCTTGCGGTCCTGGTCTGGCTCGTCTTCGTCACCGGCCATCTTACCGTTCCCACGGCCTTCGCGCCGGTGGACTGGCATATCCATGAAATGCTCTTCGGTTATCAGGCGGCCGCGATCGGCGGCTTCCTGCTGACCGCCATCCCCAACTGGACCGGACGGCTGCCCGTGCAGGGCACGCCGCTTCTGGTGCTGGTCCTGGCCTGGATCGCGGGGCGGGTCGCGGTCGGGGTCTCAGGCCTGATCGGCTGGCGGCTCGCCATGGCGGTCGATGCGCTCTATCTCGCCCTGCTCGCCGGTGCCGCCGCGCGCGAGATCTTGGCCGGCCGCAACTGGCGCAATCTCAAGGTCGTCCTGCTGATCGGCCTCTTGCTCGCGGCCAATCTCGCCTTCCATGCGGAGGCCGCGCTCGGGGGCGGGGCCGACTATGCCCGCCGCTTCGCCATCGCCGTCGTGCTGATGCTGCTCATGCTGATCGCCGGGCGGATCGTGCCGAGCTTCACGCGCAACTGGCTGGCGCCGCGCGGGGAGGGGCGCCTGCCGGTGCCCTTCGGCGGCTATGACAAGGCCGTGCTGGCGGCGGGCGCGATCGGGCTTTGCCTGTGGGTCGTCCTGCCGGACGCGGCCGTGACCGGGGCTGCGCTCATCCTCTGCGCCGGCCTCAACGCCGTCAGGCTCGCGCGCTGGGCGGGCGAGCGCACCTGGCGCAACCCGCTGCTCGTCATCCTGCATGTCGGCTATGCCTTCGTGCCGCTGGGTTTCGCGCTCTCGGCGGCGGCGAGCTTCGGACTGACCGGCCCTGGCGCCGGCCTGCACGCCTGGACGGCCGGCGCCTTCGGCACCATGACGCTGGCGGTGATGTCGCGGGCGACCCTCGGCCATACCGGGCGCCCGCTTGCCGCCACTGCCGCCACACAGGCCTGCTACGCCCTGGTGGTGATCGGCTCGGTGGCGCGGATCTGCTCGGCGCTCGGCCATGGCCCGGTTGCGCTGCTGCATGTCGCGGGGCTCAGCTGGTCGCTGGCCTTCCTCGGCTTCGCGGTGGCCTATTGGCCGGCCCTGACCGGCGAGCGGCTCGGCGCGAAGGCCCCCTCCGCCGCGGGAGCCGCCCGATGACGCGCTTTCCGTCCTTTTTCGCCGAGGCGCCGCGCCTCACCGTGCGGGACCCGCTCGCCGCCTTCCTGGGGACCTGCGCGGGCGGCATCGTCGAATACGGCTATGAGGACGCCGTAAGGCTGACCGGCCATTCCTGCCCGGCCGTGGCCGGCGCCTATCTGATGGTGATCAACGGGCTCGGCTTCCTCCATGACGGCGGGATCCCCGAGCGCGGCGGCATCGAGGTGTTCATGCGCGGTGAGCCCGGCCAGGGCACGACGGGGGTATTGGCCTCGGTCGCGACGCTTTTGACCGGCGCCGCGCCCGAGACCGGTTTCGGCGGGATCGGGCCGTCGCGGCGCTTCGCCCGGCGCGATCTCCTGCATTTCGGTGCCGACATCGACGGAGCGATCGGCTTGCGCCGCCGCGACACCGGGGCCGGCGTCGTCGTCGATATCGACACCGGCGCGGTGCCCCATGCGGCGGCGATGGACGGGCTCCTGGCGCAGGCCTTGGCGGGGCGGGCGGATGCCGAGGGGCTCGAAAGCTTCGCCGCGCTCTGGCAGGACCGCGTCCGGCGGATGCTGGTCGAGCATGCCGACGACCCGAAGCTGATCCATCTCTACGACTGGCCGGCGGCCGAGGCCTGATTCAGCCGGTATTCTCCGCCAGCCGCTTCAGGCCGGCGGCGTCGCAGACCACGAGCTTCTGGCGGCCGCCCTCGACCAGCCCTTGCGTCTCCCAGGCGCTGAGGATGCGCGAGACCGTGTGCAGCGTCGTTCCCGTCATCTCGGCGATGTCGCGCCGCGAGATCGGGAAATCGACATGCACGCCCGCATCGTCGCGCCGGCCGGCCTGCTCGACCAGCCTGAGCACGGCATGCGCCACGCGCCGCTCGACCTCCTCGGTCGACATCTCGCGGATGCGGGTATGGGCCTCGTCCAGGCGCTGGCCGATGGTGCGGATCGCGTTCATCGCCAGATGCGGGTTGTCGGCGACGAAGACGTCCCAGGTCTCGGTCGGCCAGCTCGCGATCAGGCTGTCGACCGCCGCCGTAGCGGTGCCCGGATAGTCGCTGCGGCCGAGCGCCCGGGTGAAGCCGAAGAGGTCGCCCGGATGGACGACGCGCACGATGATCTGCTGGCCGTCGCGCGTGACCTGCGTCACCTTCAGCCGGCCGTGCAGCAGAAGATAGAACGCCTTGGCCGGGTCGCCCTGCTCGAACACGGCCTCGCCCTGCGGAATCCGGCGCGCGCTGGCCTGTGCCGTCATGCGGTCGAGCTGGGCATCGCTCATCGCCGCGAACAGCGGAACGCTGCGCAGCACGCTGCGGTCCATTCCCACGTGACAGCCTTTCCTTCAGACGGGCTCGGCGGCGTTGGCGACGTCCCGAGCCATCGGGGCGCGGCGTCGGATAAGACCGCAATCGCTCCCGGCGTTCAAGTGCGGCACGATCGCCCGCTCTACCGTGGCGCAGCCTCGTCGTCTGCTTCGCTGTCGATGAGGATGCGTTCGCCCGCGCCGTCGAGATCCTCGTACTGGCCGCTCTTCAAGGCCCAGAGAAAGGCGACGAGGCCGACGCCGCCGAGCAGCAGGGCGACCGGAATGAGATAGACGAGGACAGTCACGCCCGCTCCACTTGCACGGGACGATCGATGGCCGCCGCGCCCCGTGCCGCGCGGACGGGCCGCTCCCGCATCCCGATCAGCCGCAGCGCATTGCCGATGACCAGGAGCGACGACCCCGACATGGCGACGGCCGCGATCAGCGGCGTGACATGGCCCAGGATCGCGATGGGAACCGCGATGATATTGTAGACGATCGCCAGCCCGATATTCTGGCGGATCAACTGTCCGGCGCGCTCGGAGATCACGATGGCGAACGGCACGGCCTCGAGGCTGTCGTGCAGGAAGACGAAATCGGCGGCGTTGCGGCCGATATCGGCCGCCGTCGCAGGCGCCATCGAGACGTGGGCGGCCGCCAGCGCCGGTGCGTCGTTCAGCCCGTCGCCGACCATCAGCGTCCTGTGGCCGTCCGCCGCCATCTCGGCGATGCGCGCCACCTTTTCGGAGGGCAGCAGGGCCGCGGCATAACGCGAAATGCCGAGGTTCTCCGCCACCTGCCGGCAGGCGGCTTGCGTATCGCCCGACAGCATCTCGACCGCTTTGCCCGCCTGTCGCAGCGCCCGGATCGCTTGCGCCGCATCCGTCCTCGGCACATCCTCGAACCGGAACGCGGCGCATGCGCGGCCGTCGCGGGCGAGAATCGTACCGGACCGGTCCGTCGCGACGATCTCCTCGCCCCGGCCCAGCGCCCAGCCGGCCCGGCCGAGCCGCCAGACCGATCCGTGAGCCCGGCCCTCCACGCCGAAACCGGGGATTTCGGAGATCTCCTCGAAATCGTCGGCGCCGGCCTGCCCGGCGGCGGCCTGCATGATCGCCTGCGACAGCGGGTGGCGCGAGTGGGCGCCAAGCCCCGCGGCGATCGCGAGCATGGCAGGCTCGATCTCGGCCAGGTTGGACAGCCAGGGACGTCCCGCCGTCAGCGTCCCGGTCTTGTCGAACACCACCGTGTCGGCTTCCACCAGGCGTTCCATCGCCGAGCCGTCGCGCACCATCACGCCGCGCTCGAACAGGCGCCGCGCCGCGACCACCTGCACGATCGGCACCGCCAGCCCCAGCGCGCAGGGGCAGGTGATGATCAGCACGGCGACCGCGATGGTGATCGCCTTGTGCCAGTCGCCGTCGATGGCGACCCAGCCGAGGAAGGTCAGGAACGCCGTCAGATGCACGACCGGCGCGTAGAGCGAGGAGACCCGGTCGGCGATGCGCCGGTAGCGCGTGCGCCCGCCTTCGGCCGCCTCCATCATGCGCACCATCTCGGCCAGGAAGGAATCCTCGGCGCGTGCCGTCGCTTCCAGCGTCAGCGGCCCGGTGAGGTTGAGCGTTCCCGCCTGGACGTGCGCGCCGGGCTCGACCCGCCGGGGCCAGCTTTCGCCGTTGACCAGCGAGCAGTCGAGCTCGGAGGCGCCGGCGGTGACCCGCGCATCGACGCAGATGCGCTCGCCGGCCGCGATCGCTAGCCGGGTGCCGGGCTCGATCTCGCCGGCCGGCCGGTATTCCCGGCTGCCGTCCGGCGCGATCACGATCGCCCCGCGCGGGGCCAGCCGCGCCAGCCCCATCACGGCGGAGCGGGCCCTGTCGCGCATCACATGGTCGAGCGTGCGGCCGATGAGCAGGAAGAACAGCAGCGTGACCGCCGCGTCGAAATAGGCGTGCTCGGCGTGGTTGAAGGTCTCGTAGAGGCTCATCGCATAGGCGAGCGTCACGCCGATGGCGATCGGCACGTCCATGTTCATGCGGCCATGGCTGAGCGCGTTCCAGGCCGAGCGGTAGAAGACCCTGCCCGCGAAGGCGAGCGTCGGCAGCGCGATCAGCGCCGAGACCCAATGGAACAGATCCCGCGTCGCCCCGTCGGCGCCGGACCAGACCGAGACCGAGAGCAGCATGACGTTGCCGGCGGCGAAGCCGGAGATCGCCACGGCGCGCAAAAGCTCCGTCAGCGTCCGCTCCCGGCCACTGATGCTCGTCTCGTCGAAGAGATGGGGCGGATAACCGAGCCCGGACAGGGTCTCCGCCAGCGGCGGCATCTTATCCTCGCGGAAGCGCACGCTGACGCGCCTGGTCGACAGGTTGACGCGGGCGCTGACCACGCCGTCAAGCCGCGACAGGCCCCGCTCCACGGTGTGGATGCAGGCGCCGCAATGCACGCCCGGCACCGACAGCTCGACCTGCGCCGTTCCATCGCCCAGGCTGCGCGCGGCATGGCGCAGCTCGTCCGACGACAGGATGCCGCTCTCGACGTGCTGGCCGAGGCCGGGGGCGCAGCAGCTCATTGGACCGCCCCGCCGCGCAGCTGCAGTCGCCGGACATCGCGATAGGGACGCTCGAGCCCGGCCTCGGTCCGGATCTCGACGATCCAGAGGCCGTCGCGCAGCTCGACGGGCGCGGCCAGCGAACCGTCGAGCTGCCGGGTCAGCGTCACCTCATGATCCTCGGAGGCATAGGCGGGCCGCCGGAAGCTCACCGTGGCCTGCGCCGCCGGCACGGCCTTGCCCTGAGCATCGGCCAGCCGGTAGCTGAGCTTGCCATCGGCGATGACGAGCTCAGGCTTCCAGCCGAGCGCCGCCTGGGCGCGGCCTTCCGCCGCCTTGGCGTTGAACTCCCGGCCCGCGACATGGACATTGTCGACGATCAGCCCGGTCCAGCTCGACCGGGCGAAGAAGGCCATGGTCAGGTTCACGGCGATGACGACCGAGAAGAAGCTCACCATGATCGCCAGCACATGCCAGCCGGTCAGCTCCCGTTTTCCGCGCGCCACGCTCATTTGCTCGCCTCCGGTGCCTCAAAGGTCGCGTTGTAGTGGTCGCTTTCGAAGCTCGACCTGTCCTCGACCACGAAGGTGAAATGCTGCGTCGGGCCGGTGATAGCCTCACGCGGCTGGCGCACATAGACCCTGAGCGTCTTGAGCCGGTCGGGCTCCGCCTCGACGGTGAAGGAGGTTCCGCCCGCCTGCGGCATGCCGACGACGGTCATCTCCGCCCCTTCGAGGCCCTTGATCGACACGGAAAGCGTGCGCAGCTCCGGGATCATGTTGAGCAGCTTGACCGTATAGCCGTTGCGGATCGAGCCGTCCGCCAGCACGACGAATTGCGGATTGCGGTCGGCCAGGACGTTCAACTGGAGCCGGTCGCGCATCATGAGCGCGGTCAGCAGGCCGAGCCCCACCAGCGACCAGGCCCCGAAATAGACCAGCGTGCGCGGCCGCAGCAGCTTCTTCAGATGGAAGGTCGCGACCTTGTCGGAGAGCTTGCCGTCGGGTCCGCGCACCTTGCGCGGGTCGATGGCCGTGGTTCCGTTCGCCGTCGCCAGCATCATGTTGGATTCGTATTGCGCGAGCGTCGCATAGGCGATCAGCCCGCGCTCCTTGCCGATCTTGTCCATGACGCTGTCGCAGGCGTCGATGCAGAGCGCGCAGGTGATGCATTCGAGCTGCTGCCCGTCGCGGATATCGATGCCCATCGGGCAGACCGCGACGCAGGCGTTGCAATCGACGCAGTCGCCGACCGCCTGCCCGGCCGCCGCCGCCTTCTTGGCGTGGCGCGAGCGCTGCTCGCCGCGCCAGGCGTTGTAGGTGACGGTGAGCGAGTTCTCGTCGAGCATCGCCGCCTGGATGCGCGGCCAGGGGCACATATAGGTGCAGACCTGCTCGCGCATCAGCCCGCCGAAGATATAGGTGGTGGCGGTCAGGATCGCGATCGTCATATAGGCGACCGGGGCGGCCCGGCCGGTCACCAGATCGCGCAGCAGGGTCGGCGCATCGGCGAAATAGAAGATCCAGGCGCCGCCCGTCGCCATGGCGATGGCGAGCCAGATCGCGTGCTTAGAAACCCGCTTGGCGAGCTTGTTCGCCGACCAGGGGGCGGCGTCGAGCTTCATGCGGGCATTGCGGTCGCCCTCGACGGCGCCCTCGACCAGCAGGAAGAGATCGACCCAGACGGTCTGCGGGCAGGTGTAGCCGCACCAGGCGCGGCCGACCGTCGAGGTGATCAGGAACAGCCCGAACCCCGCCATGATCAGCAGGCCGGCGACGAAATAGAGCTCCTGCGGCCAGATCTCGATCGGGAAGAAATAGAACCGCCGGTTGGCGAGATCGACCAGAACGGCCTGATCGGGGGCATGCGGGCCACGGTCCCAGCGCAGCCAGGGCGTCAGGTAATAGATGCCGAGCGTGACGAGCATCACGATCCACTTGAAGCGCCGGAACCGGCCCTCGGCCTTCTTCGGGAAGATTTTCTTTCGCGCTGCGTAGAGCGGCTGACGCACCTGCGCCGAATTCACCGCCGTTGCATCAAACGTCTCGACATCCGACGTTTCGAGCATATCCGTCATCTCCTGGAGCACGCCCGCGCTTCGTCAAGACGCGGACAGGCCCCAACTTTCATGTCAAACGCATTCTCTTCACGCGAGGCGGTGCCCGCTTCGCTCGAAAATGCCCTGGCCGGACGCACCCGTTCGGGCGCGCCGGCCGCCGGCTCCATGCACTCCTGCGCGACCTGATCGCATCGCGCTCGCCCCCCCGGGGCGCCCTGCAATGGCCGTCTGTCTTTCCGCGGCCGGGATCGCCCGGCCGCGGGGTCTTCTTTTTATCCTTCGCGTCAGCCCTCTATTTGCCGCCTCCCAGCGAATGGACATAAACCGCCAGCTCCTTGACGAGCGTATCGCCGAGGCGCGCCTGCCAGGCCGGCATGACGCCGTGCCGCGGCGCCCTGATCTGGGCGGAGATCTCGGCCGGCGACGAGCCGTAGAACCAGATCGCGTCCGTCAGGTCCGGCGCGCCGAGCTCGTGGTTGCCCTTGCCGTCATCGGCATGGCATGCGGCGCAGTTCTGGGCGAAGACCTCCTTGCCGGCGGCGACGTCCTCGGGCTTGGCCGTGCCGGCCTTGCCCGACAGCGAGAGCACGAAGGAGGTGACCTGCGCGATCTGCTTCGGCTCGAGCATGCCGGCGAAGGCAGGCATTTCCGAGGCCCTGGTATCGGGATCCTCGGCGTAGCGGATGCCATGGGCGATGGTCTGCTGGATGTCGCGGGCGGTGCCGCCCCACAGCCATTCGTCGTCGTTGAGATTGGGATAGCCGGGGAAACCCTGCGCGCCCGAGCCGTGGCACTGGACGCAGTTGACCTTGAAGGCCGCGGCGCCCGCCATCATGGCGAAGGTGCGCAGCTTTTCGTCGGCCATGATCTCGTCGATCGACTTGGCGGAGACCGCCGCGGTATAATCGGCCTTGGCCGCCTTGGCGGCATCCAGCTCCTTGCGGATCTCGCCGCGGCTCGTATAGCCGAGCAGACCCGTCGTCGCCGTGTTGATCAGCGGCCAGGCCGGATAGGCGATCATATAGCCGATCGCCCAGACGATGGTCACGTAGTAGGTGATCAGCCACCAGCGTGGCATCGGGTTGTCGAGTTCCTTGATCCCGTCCCAGGAGTGACCGGTCGTGGAGACGCCGGAGATCTCGTCGACTTCCTTTTCGCTCATGTCAGTCATCCTGCAGGGGAATGCGGGCGGCCTCGTCCGCGAGATCGCGGCTGCCGGGGCGGAAGGCGAAGGCGATGGCGCCGACGAAGAACAGGGCCATGCCCAGAAGGCCCCAGCTATCGGCGAAATGCCGCATGGCGGTGTAGTCGTCCATCGGCCCCTCCTCAGCGGTAGCCAGCGGCTTCGTCATAGGTCGAGAAATCGACCAGCGTGCCGAGCATCTGGAGATAGGCGACCATGGCGTCCATCTCGGTCAGCTCCTGCTTCCTGCCGTCGAAATTGCCGGTCTTGACCTTGGGATAGCGCGATTCCAGCCCGGCATGGTCGGCGTCCGGATCGGCCTGCGCCCGCATGTCGGAGGCGGCATGGGCGATCATCTCGTCGGAATAGGGCACGCCGACGCGGCTGTTGGCGGTCAGGTGAGCCGAGATCCCGGCGACGTCGAGCGGCTTTTCCCTGAGGAAGGCATAGCTCGGCATCACCGATTCCGGCACGACCGAGCGCGGCTCGACCAGATGCTGGACATGCCATTCGTTCGAATAGCGCTGGCCGACGCGGGCGAGATCGGGGCCGGTGCGCTTCGATCCCCACTGGAAGGAGCGATCATACATCGATTCCGCCGCCAGGCTGTAATGGCCGTAGCGCTCGACCTCGTCGCGGAACGGCCGGATCATCTGCGAGTGGCAGGCATAGCAGCCCTCGCGGACGTAGATGTTGCGCCCGGCGAGCTCGAGCGGGGTGTAGGGGCGCATGCCCTCGACCTTCTCGACCGTGTTCTGCAGGTAGAACAGCGGCGCGATCTCGACGAGGCCACCGACCGTCACCACGAGCAGCGAGTAGATCAGCAGCAGCGTGGCGTTCTTTTCGAGCTTGGTGTGGTTCTTCAGAATGGACATGGATCGCACCTTCACTCGGCAGCCTGGACGGCCATTCCGCCATTGGCCCGCAAGGTCGTGCCCATCGGCGTCTCGTCGCGGACCCGCCCCCGGATGGTCTGATAGACGTTCCAGACCATGAGGAAGCCGCCGATGAGATAGAAGACCCCGCCCAAAGCGCGGATGATGTAATAGGGATGCATGGCGGCGACGGTCTCGGCGAAGGAATAGACCAGGAAGCCCTGCTCGTCGTATTCGCGCCACATCAGGCCCTGCATGATGCCCGACACCCACATGGCCGAGGCGTAGAGCACGATCCCCAGCGTCGCCAGCCAGAAATGCCAGTTGACCATGCGGATGGAGTAGAGCCGCTCGCGACCCCACAGCTTCGGCACCAGGAAGTAGACGGCGGCGAAGGTGATCATGCCGTTCCAGCCGAGCGCGCCGGCATGGACGTGGGCGATGGTCCAGTCGGTGTAGTGCGAGAGCCCGTTGACGGCCCGGATCGACAGCATCGGCCCCTCGAAGGTCGCCATGCCGTAGAAGGCGATGGCCGCGACCATCAGGCGCACGATCGGATCGGTCCTGATCGCGTCCCATCGGCCCGACAGCGTCATCAGGCCGTTGATCATGCCGCCCCAGGACGGCATCCACAGCATGATCGAGAACACCATGCCGAGCGTCTGCGCCCATTCGGGAACGGCCGTGTAGTGCAGGTGATGCGGGCCGGCCCAGATGTAAAGGAAGATGATCGACCAGAAATGCACGATCGACAGGCGATAGGAATAGATCGGCCGGTCGACCTGCTTGGGCACGAAATAATACATCATCGCCAGGAACGGCACCGTCAGGAAGAAGGCCACCGCGTTATGGCCGTACCACCATTGCGTGACCGCATCCTGCACGCCCGCGAAGGCGGAGTAGCTCTTCGAGCCGACGAACGAGACCGGGATCGCCATGTTGTTGATCACGTGCAGCATCGCGATCGTGATGATGAACGACATGAAGAACCAGTTCGCCACATAGATATGCGGCTCCTTCCGGCGCAGCAGGGTTCCCATGAAGATGACGAGATAGGCCACCCAGACGATGGTCAGCCAGAGATCGACATACCATTCCGGCTCGGCATATTCGCGCGACTGGGTGATGCCGAGCAGGTAGCCGGTGGCGGCCATGACGATGAAGAGCTGGTAGCCCCAGAAGACGAACCAGACGAGATCGCCGCCGAACAGGCGCGCGCGGCAGGTGCGCTGCACGATATAGAACGAGGTGGCGATCAGCGCGTTGCCGCCGAAGGCGAAGATGACCGCGGAGGTATGCAGCGGCCGGACACGGCCGAAATTCAGCCACGGCTCGACGTTGAGGTCGGGGACGGCGAGCTGAAGGGCGATGAACACGCCGACGAGGAAGCCGACGACGCCCCAGAACACCGTGGCGATCACGCCGTAGCGGATCGGCTCGTCCATATAGGTCGATTCGTCGACCGGCGCGGCGGGCTGGAAGTCCGCGTTCCGCATCAGCAGGATCGCGAAGCCCAGGAGCGTGACGAAGGCGATCGTCATATGCTGCCGGAACAGATCGTCGACCGCCAATGCGGCGCCGAGCATGGCCAGGAAGGCCAACGCCACCGTGAGGATGATCCCTGTGCCGTGCTTCATGAAGTGGCCCCCACTCGAGTTCGTCATGATCGACGCCGCGGGGCACCGATCCCGAGACTTCTCTTCCGCGTCGCGGGTCCTTGCCTTGATCCAGGTCAAGGGCCGCACGCGATTGCTTCAGTCGCCCACGCAGCGTCTCGAATCATCTTCCAAGACTTGCGATGTATTCGATTGATCTTGACTCAGTTGTCAGCACCCCGAACTGGGTCTCATTATCATAATTGGAAGCTGGCGTAAGGCGTGACGTTGCGATCACAGTGGATGGCATTCTGACGCAGGCGACCGGCTTCGACGACAGGGCGGCGATCGATGTGAGGTTGCGCCTTGTCTTCTCTCGGGCGTCGCGGAGGCTGGCGGGTTCCGCGCCGCCCGTCCGTCAGTCCCGCTGAAGGAGGAGCATCATGGCTGCAATCGGGACCGGACCGGAGATGCCGTTCGTGCGGGACGCGGACGGCTCCTTCGTGCTCGATGCCGGGCGGCTTGCCGTGCGCTTCGGCTGGTCGGAGCAGGAACTGCAGGCGCTGATGCGCCGCGGCCTGGTGACGAGCCGGGTCGAGCGGGGGGAGGGCGAGGATGCCGGGCGCTGGCGCCTGTCCGTCCGCTGCGGCAATCGCCGCTGGCAGGCTGTCGTCCTGGCCGACGGGACGCTCGCCGAGGAAGAGCTCGCCTTCGCTCCCCCGCAAGGCCGCCGGGAGCGGCCCTGACGCGGGACGGCCAGCCGATATGTTTCCGCACCCCTCGATTTCCTGGATCAAACCGATACAAGCGATGGCGATTGTCGGACGGCCCCGTTCGACAGCCTGTCGCAATGACCGGCCCGCTTGCAGATCCCCGTTGAAGAGGCGCATTCGATGACGAACCCGATCCAGAAGAAATTCGCCGATCTGGCCACGGAGAACGCGCCCGGCCAGGAGGTGCGGCAGGCGGGGACGGCGGCCGGCTCCGGCCTGATCGGTGAGACGCTTGCCGGCCGCCCCGTCGATTTTTCGCATGGCGATGTCGATGCGTTCCTGCCGAGCGACGGCGCGCTCGAGACTTTCGTCGAAGGCTATCGCCGCGGCGGCTCGCAGGCCTATACGGAGTATCTCGGCGATGCCTCGATCCGGGCCGGGGTGGCGCAGCGGCTGGGCGATTTCACCGGCGCGGCGCTGACCTCCGGCGAGGATCTCATCATCACGCCGGGCACGCAGGGCGCGTTGTTCCTGGCGATGGGCGCTACCGTGACCCGCGGGACCAAGGTCGCGATCGTCGAGCCCGACTATTTCGCCAACCGCAAGCTCGTGCGCTTCTTCGACGGCGTGCTGGTTCCGATCGCGATGGATTATCTCGATACGCAGGGGCGCGCCGGCCTGAATCTCGACCGGCTGGAGGCGGCGTTCAAGGACGGAGCCGAGGTTCTGGTCCTGTCGAATCCCAACAACCCGACCGGCGTGATCTATTCTCCGGCCGAGATCGACGCCATCGCGACGCTCGCCGGCAGATATGGCGCGACCGTCATCGTCGATCAGCTCTATTCGCGCCTGCTCTACGAGGGCCAAGCCTATACGCATCTTCGCGCGACGGCCATGCCGCGCGAGAACCTGATCACGATCATGGGCCCCTCGAAGACGGAATCGCTGAGCGGCTTCAGGCTCGGCGTCGCCTTCGGCTCGGAAGCGATCATCGAGCGCATGGCCAAGCTCCAGGCCATCGTCTCGCTGCGCGCCGGCGGCTACAGCCAGGCCGTCCTGAAGCTGTGGCTGGCGGAGCCGGAAGCCTGGATGGCCGAGCGCATCGTCAAGCACCAGGCGATCCGTGACGACCTCATCGCGATCCTGCGGCGCATCGACGGCGTCAGGGTGCGCACGCCGGAAGCCGGGAGCTATCTGTTCCCGCAGCTTCCGAAGCTCACGATCGGCGCTCTCGATTTCGTCCGGGCGCTCAGGCTGCAGGCGGGCGTGACCGTCACGCCCGGCACGGAGTTCGGCCCGGGGAGTTTCCAGAGCATCCGCTTCAACTATTCGCAGGACCATGCGGCCGCCGTCGCTGCCGCCGAGCGCACCGTGGCGCTGATCGAGCGATACCGCGCCGGCGCCTGATTGGCGCGGCGCGTCGTATCGAGAAAACCCGCAAACGGATCGCTTATCGCCCATGAACAAATACGTCCTCACGGTCACCTGCGCGTCGACGCGGGGCATCGTCGCCGCGATCGCGGGCCATCTCGCCCGCATGGGCTGCAACATCCTCGACAGCGCGCAGTTCGACGACAGCGACACCGGCCGCTTCTTCATGCGGATCAGCTTCGTCAGCGAGGAGGGGACGCCGTTGCCGGTCATCGCCGAAAGCTTCGCCGACGTTGCCCGGCCCTTCGACATGACCTTCGAATTCCGTGACGAGGCTAAGAAGACGAAGGTCGTCCTGATGGTCTCCCGCTTCGGGCATTGCCTGAACGACCTGTTGTACAGGTGGCGCATCGGGGCCTTGCCGATCGATATCGTCGCGGTGATCTCGAATCACATGGATTACCAGAAGGTCGTGGTGAACCACGACATCCCGTTCCATTGCATTCGGGTCACCCGCGAGAACAAGGCCGCCGCGGAAGCGCGGCAGATGGAGATCATCGACGAGACCGGCGCGGAACTCGTCGTTCTGGCGCGCTACATGCAGGTTCTGTCCGACGAGATGTGCCGGCGGATGTCGGGGCGGATCATCAACATCCACCACTCCTTCCTGCCGAGCTTCAAGGGGGCCAACCCCTACAAGCAGGCCTATGAGCGCGGCGTGAAGCTGATCGGGGCGACCTCCCACTATGTCACCGTCGATCTCGACGAGGGCCCGATCATCGAGCAGGACATCGTTCGCGTGACCCATGCGCAGAGCCCGGAGGACTATGTCAGCCTCGGGCGGGATGTCGAAAGCCAGGTGCTCGCCCGGGCGATCCATGCCCATATCCACCGCCGCGTGCTCCTCAACGGCGGCAAGACGGTGGTGTTCCCGGCCTCGCCGGGCTCCTTCGCCTCGGAGCGGATGGGCTGACGGAGGCCGCCCGCGCCGCTGCAACCCGCCCGTCAGCTCCGCCGCGGCCGGGCCGCGACGGCGCTGATCTCCATCCCGCCCCTCGTCAGAAGCCGCAAACGACGCCCGGCCCGGAGAGCCGCGCTTGCCCGTCCGTGGCGAGCTCGGCCACGATGGCGGCGGGATTGCAGAACCTGAACCCCTCGGGCGGAGCCGTCTCGACATAGCCGGTGCCGGCGGCAGGCGCCTCCCCGGCCTGAACGGCGAACCAGGCCGGCTGCTGGGCGATCAGGGTCCAGATATTGGCCGCCGGCGGCCAATACGACGGCGAAGGCTGCGAGGTCGTCTCCGGAGGCAGCGGCAGCGCCTGCTCCGGAGGCGCCGGCGTCACGCGCGGCGTGATCGTGAAGCTCGCGCCCATATAGCTCAGCGCGTAGTTCGCGCCGAGGCTCAGCGTGCCCTGGCCGATGGCGTAGGCGCCGACGTTCTCGCCGGCCGCGCGGGCGAGCGCGCCGGTGAAGGCGTCCGTCCCGACCAGCGAGCCGGCCGTCAGGCTGTAGGCCAGCGCGGGGTCGGCATCGCCATAGGTCTTGCCCTGGCCGGCGGAGGCGGTGACCGTGACCGCGCGCGGGGTGATGCCGAAGTCCGCGCCGGCATAGGTGAGCGCGTAGTTCGATCCCAGCGCCAGCGAGCCCTGGCCTATCGCATAGGCGCCGACATTCTCGCCGGCGGCGCGGGAGAGCGCGCCGGTGAAGGCGTCCGTCCCGACCAGCGAACCGGCCGTCAGGCTGTAGGCCAGCGCCGGGTCGGCGTCGCCATAGGTCTTGCCCTGGCCGGCGGAGGCCGTGACCGTGACCGCGCGCGGGGTGATGCCGAAGCTCGCGCCGGCATAGGTGAGCGCGTAGTTCGCGCCGAGGCTCAGCGAGCCCTGGCCGATGGCGTAGGCGCCGACGTTCTCGCCCGCCGCGCGGGTCAGCGCGCCGGTGAAGGCGTCCGTCCCGACCAGCGAGCCGGCCGTCAGGCTGTAGGCCAGCGCCGGGTCGGCGTCGCCATAGGTCTTGCCCTGGCCGGCGGAGGCGGTGACCGTGACCGCACGTGGGGTGATGCCGAAGTCCGCGCCGGCATAGGTGAGCGCGTAGTTCGATCCGAGCGCCAGCGTGCCCTGGCCGATGGCGTAGGCGCCGACATTCTCGCCCGCCGCGCGGGTCAGCGCGCCGGTGAAGGCGTCCGTCCCGACCAGCGAGCCGGCCGTCAGGCTGTAGGCCAGCGCCGGATCGGCGTCACCATAGGTCTTGCCCTGGCCCGCCGTCGCCGAGACCGTCACCGCGCGCGGCGTGATGCCAAAGTCCGCGCCGGCATAGGTGAGCGCGTAGTTCGATCCGAGGCTCAGCGAGCCCTGGCCGATGGCGTAGGCGCCGACGTTCTCGCCCGCCGCGCGGGTCAGCGCACCGGTGAAGGCGTCCGTCCCGACCAGCGAGCCGGCCGTCAGGCTGTAGGCCAGCGCCGGATCGGCGTCGCCATAGACCTTGCCCTGGCCGGCGGAGGCGGTGACCGTCACCGCGCGCGGGGTGATGCCGAAGCTCGCGCCGGCATAGGTGAGCGCGTAGTTCGATCCCAGCGAGAGCGTGCCCTGGCCGATCGTGTAGGCGCCGACATCCTCGCCGGCGGCGCGGGAGAGCGCACCGGTGAAGGCGTCCGTCCCGACCAGCGAGCCGGCCGTCAGGCTGTAGGTGTGCAGGGCGGTGAGAAAACCATCCAGTGAAGCGCCTGCGTTTGTGCGGGCGCGGGCGGCGTAAAAGTCGTCCACTGGATAGGCTGATCCCTTTCGGGGTCGGCGGGGATGTTCGCTGTGGAGGTCTACGCGGCGGTTCGCGATTTCGTTTTCAATCAGAAGCAGAGCCGACGGGAAGCGGCTCGCGTGTTCGGGCTGAGCCGCGAAACGATCGCCAAGATGTGCCGGTTCTCGATCCCTCCGGGCTACACGCGCACGAAGCCGGTCGAGAAGCCGAAGCTCGGTCCGCTGCTGCCGGTGATTGAGGCGATCCTGGACGGAGACCGGGCGTCTCCGGTGAAGCAGCGCCATACGGCGAAGCGGATCTTCGAGCGGCTGCGGGACGAGCACGGCTTTGCCGGCGGCTACACGGTGGTGAAGGACCATGTGCGGCTCTGCCGGGCGCGGGGCCGCGAGACCTTCGTTCCGCTGGCCCATCCGCCCGGTCACGCCCAGGTGGATTTTGGCGAGGCGCTGGCGGTGATCGGCGGCGTGCGGCAGAAGATCCACTTCTTCTGCCTGGACCTGCCACAGTCGGATGCCTGCTTCGTGAAGGCGTATCCGCGCGAGACGACGGAAGCGTTCCTGGACGGTCACGTCTCGGCTTTTGGCTTCTTCGGCGGTGTGCCGCTGTCGATCCTCTATGACAACACCCGCATTGCGGTGGCGAAGATCTGCGGCGATGGCCGGCGCGAGCGGACGCGGGCCTTCACGGAGCTGGTGAGCCACTATCTGTTCCGGGATCGGTTCGGGCGCCCGGGCAAGGGCAATGACAAGGGCAAGGTCGAGGGGCTGGTGAAGTATGCCCGCTCGAACTTCATGACGCCGATCCCTTTGGCGGCGAGCTTCGCCGAACTGAACGCGATGTTGGCCGAGCGCTGCCGCCGGCGACAGGACGAGCGGGCCGGCCGGCATGCCCAGACGATCGGAGAGCGGCTTGTTGCCGATCTCGGGGTCTTGCGCCCTTTGCCGGCAGTGCCGCTGGAGCCGTGCGAGAAGCGTGGTGCGCGGGTCTCGTCGACGGCGCTGGTCCGATATCGGTCGAACGACTACTCGGTCCCGACGGCCTATGGCTTCCAGGACGTGGTGGTGAAGGGCTTCGTCGAGGAGGTCGTGATCCTGTGCCGGGGCGAGGAGATTGCCCGCCATCCCCGCAATTACGGGACGGGCGTGTTCGTCTCCGATCCGCTGCACTATCTGGCGCTAATCGAGGAGAAGCCGAACGCCCTCGACCAGGCCGCGGCCTTGCAGGGCTGGGACCTGCCCGAGGCCTTCCAGCACCTGCGCCATCTCCTGGAAGCGCGCATGGGCAATCGCGGCAAGCGCGAGTTCATCCAGGTGCTGCGGCTGCTGGAGGCCTTGCCGCGCGAGGTCGTGAGCTTCGCCGTCGGCGAGGCGATCCGGCTGGGCGCGATCGGCTTCGATGCGGTGAAGCTGATCGCGCTGGCGCGGCTGGAACGGCGCCCGGCCCGTCTGGATCTGGCGGCCTATCCGTATCTGCCGAGGACTACGGTGAAGACGACCTCGGCGGCCGATTACGCCGTGCTCCTGCCGGGAGCCGCGGCATGACGGGCTCGGGGAAAGAGACGATGCCGGCGGGCACGACCGCTGGAACGCCGCAGGTCCTGCTGGCGCACCACCTCAAGCAACTGAAGCTGCCAACCGTCCTGCGCGAGTACGACAAGGTGGCACGGGAATGCTCCCGCGACGGCGTCGATCATCCCCGCTACCTGCTACGGTTGGTCGAGCTCGAACTGATCGACCGGGAGCGGCGCACGGTCGAGCGGCGGATCCGGGCGGCGCGCTTCCCAGCGGTGAAGAGCTTCGACACCTTCGACTTCACGGCGATCCCGAGCCTGAACAAGATGCTCGTGCTGGAGCTGGCGCGCTGCGGCTACATCCTGCGCCGGGAGAACATCATCGCGCTCGGCAACAGCGGCACCGGCAAGACCCATGTCGCCCTCGCGCTCGGGCTGGCCGCTTGCCAGAAGGGCTTCTCCGTCGCCTTCACGACGGCGGCTTCGCTGGTCAACCAGCTCCTCGAAGCCCGCGACGAGAAGCGCCTGCTCAGGCTCCAGCGCGAGTTGCAGGCGGTCAAGCTGCTGATCGTCGACGAGCTCGGCTATGTGCCGCTGTCGCCGACCGGCGCCGAGCTCCTGTTCGAGATCTTCTCGCAACGCTACGAGCGCGGCTCAACCATCGTCACCTCGAACCTGCCCTTCGAGGACTGGACGTCCGTCCTGGGATCGGAGCGCCTCACCGGCGCGCTGCTCGATCGCCTGACCCACCACGTCAGCATCCTCGCCATGAACGGCGACAGCTACCGCCTCAAACAATCGGCCGGCCGCCGGCGCGCCTCCGCCGCGGCGGGGCAAAAACAGACCACCGCCAACGAAGCCGATCCAGAAACCGGCGAGATCATCCCCTGATCAATCCCGACAGCGCGATATGGCAGGGGCCCCGATCGGGGCCCCTGCCATATCCGCCACCCTCAACGCCAGTGGCCTGCTTTTACTCCGCCACGCTGGCCTGGAATCCGACCGCCGTTGACATCCGGCGAAGGTGGCGGTTAAAACGCTGATTCTAATGGCATTTTTTCAGAGGCGCTGGAGCGGGTGAAGGGAATCGAACCCTCGTATTCAGCTTGGAAGGCTGCTGCTCTACCATTGAGCTACACCCGCATCGGGCGCCAAATTCCCCATCGCGCCGGCCGGTGTCAAGAGGCGCCGATGCGGCAGCCCCCGCGTCGCCGCAGGCGCCCCGCCGCGGCGGGGGCTTCGCGAGGGCCGGTTTCAGAAGCCGAAGTTGAAGCCGGCCTTGACGATGTCGCCGGCCGTGCGGGCGCGCATGGTCGCAAACTGCGTCGGCGCGAGCCCGGTATAGTCCTGCAGCGTCAGCTTCTGGTTGCCGAGATCGTAATGGGTGTAGTCGAGCCTGAGCGTCATGCCGGGCGTGATCGCATATTCGACGCCGCCGCCGAGCGCCCAGCCGTTGGCGAGGCCGGAGCGGGAGGCCGTCGCGCCGGAGGTGGTCAGCGGATTGTCGGGCATGATCGAGCCCTTCTGGTCGACGAGGCCATAGGCATAGCCGCCGGAGCCGTAGATCAGGAAATCGCCGAGCACGAAGCCGGCGCGGGCGCGCACCGTGCCCAGCATCGACAGCTCGTTCTCGGCGCGCGTGGTGAAGCGGGTGCCGCCGGGGCTCGCGGAGGCGGTCTGGCCGCCGCCGAGGCGCGTCGCCGCGAGATCGGTCTCGGCGCCGATCACGATCGCGCCGATCTGATAGTTGAAGCCGAACTGGGCGCCGCCGATCATGCCGCTGCCGTCGGGCGACAGGCTGCGCGGCACGGCCAGCGGGTTGATCGCGCCGGGTGCCGGGATCGGCGCCCCGGTCGTGGTGGTGGTCGTCACGACGGTCGTCGGGAAGGGGGTCCCGGGGATCGTCTGCGTCGTCGTGGTGGTGATCGTCGGCGTCACGGTCGGGCCGCCGAAGGGGCCGGCGACCGTCGTCCGCTCGCTCTGCCGGCCGCCGCCGAGCGAGCCGCCGGCGTAGAAGCCGGTCCAGCGCGGGCGCTCGGGAAGGAGCAGCGGCATGTCGGGAGCCTGGGCTTGCGGTGCCGGCGGGGTGTAGGACGGCACGGCCGGGGCCCGGCGCGGCGTCCCGGAGCGCGGCGCGTAATCGGCGCGGCGCGTGCGCGGCTGGAGGGCGGGGCAGACCGGGCAGGTCTGCGCGACCTGGACGCGGTTGCGGCTGGGGGCGTTCGCAGCCAGCCTGAGCGCCGCGACGGTGTGAGCGGACACCGGATAGAGCCGCGCATAGAGCCTGAAGGATTCGGCGTCGCCCGCGAGCACGGCCTCGGCCCAGGCCCGCTCGTCCGTCCGCTGGGACAGGATGCGGGTGAGGCGCAGCGCGTTCTGGTCGTCGGGGTTGAGGGCGAGCGCGTTGCCGTAGATGTCGCTGCGGTCCCAGGCGATGGCGGTGCGGGCGGCGTCGGCCGGCGACATCTCGCGCAGCGAGGCCAGCGTCGGGCGCGCCGTCATGGGCACGTTGCCGGCCATGGCGGGCTGGCCTGCGGGCCCGCCGGCGGGGCGCTGGAAGAAGCTGAACTCGGTGATCAGCGAGGAGGTGTCCCAGGGGATCTGGGTGCCACCGGTGGAATCGTAGACGGCAAGGCGGATGCGGCGGAAGATCTGCTCGACCGCCAGGCCCGGCTCGCGCGCCTCGCGCAGGAAGGCGGTGGTGAAGGGGCTGTTGGGGCCCGTGCCGTCGGCCGCCGTCGAGCCCGGCGAGGTCGCGAAGGCGACGAAGGTGCCGCTGTTGGAATCGACGCGGGCGAGGCCGGCCTCGCTGCTGATGCCCTCATTGGCGCCGTCGACGATCTGCAAGGCCAGGCCGCGGGCGGCCTGGCGCTCGGCGAAGGGGTTGTTGCGGCAGGCGTCGAGGATCGCGATCTTGGACTTGGCGCCGGCGCCCTCCAGGCGCCGCAGGATGTCGCTCAGCGACAGGGACTGGTCGGCGATGCTGGTGGCAAGCTGCGGGCGGACATCGGTCGGCAGGATGTAGTTCGCCCCGTCGAGCTGGACGGCGTGGCCGGCGTAATAGACAAGCGCCGTCGTGTCCGCCCCGCTGCGGCGCACCTTGTCGACGAAGACGTCGAGCGCGCCGCGCAGGCCCGCGAGCGACATGTCCAGCGCCGGGGTGATGTCGAAGCCCGCCTCCTGCAGCATGGTGCGGGTGGCGTTGGCGTCGTTCAGCGCGTTCGGCAGCTTCGTGACGTTGGCGTAGTCGCCATTGCCGATGACGAAGGCGAAACGCTTCTGGGCGAGGGCGGGCGTTGCGCCGAGGCTCAACGCGGCGAAGACAGCGGCGAGGGCGGCGACGAGATAGGTATAGGCCCGGGCTTGTAAGCGCATCCTGCTTCCCCTGCGCGCGAGCGACACGACTCGCTGGACCTGTCTGACGCCCGGGATTCGAACGGGCGTCCGCCATATGATGGAGATTTTCAGAAAGCCGGCGCCCGTGGCAACATCGAATCGACATCGAAAAGTCATGATCGGGAGGCCGGTTCCGTGGCCTGATTCCGCAATATCCGCCTCGGCTTGGCGGTGCCGGCCCCAGCGATGTCTGAACCGGAATCGCGCGACTGTGATTTATTCGCCAGCCTTTGCGGCGGCTTGCCCGGACTTCTGCGGCGAGCGCGGGCGGCCCCGCGCTCCTTCAAATGAAGGAAGCGCGGGGGCCGGGCTTCGGCTCGAATGACGGGGACATAAGCCGGGCGGCCATGACGATTAATCCAGCCATCAATCCCTACGATGCCGTGGCCTATCCGGGCCACTCCTTCGCGCAGACCCATCCGTCGCGGCTGGCGACCATCGCCCATTTCCACGGCATGGACCCGGCGCGGCCGGCGGCGATGCGCGTGCTCGAGCTCGGCTGCGGGCGCGGCGGCAACCTGATCCCGATGGCGGCGCAGCATCCGGAAAGCCGCTTCCTCGGCATCGACCTCAGCGGCGATTCGATCCGGCAGGCGAGCGCCAATGCCGCCGAGCTCGGCCTCGCCAATCTCGCCTTCGCGCAGCGCGACATCCTGACCGTGACGGCCGAGACCGGCAGCTTCGACTACATCATCGTCCATGGCGTCTATTCCTGGGTGCCCGATGCCGTGCGCGAGCGGATCATCGCGCTCTTCGGGGAATTGCTGGCGCCCCAGGGCGTCGCCTATGTCAGCTACAACGCGCTGCCCGGCTGCCGGCTGCGCGACATCGCCCGCGACGTCATGCTGTTCGCGGTCAAGGACATCGCCGAGCCGCGCGAGCGGGTGAGGGTCGCGAGGGCCACGCTCAAGGAGATCGCCGAGGCGAGCGATCCCGATACCTTCCACGGCGCGGCGCTGCGGCAGAGGCTGAAGCAGATCGACGAGCTGCCGGACAACGTCCTCTATCACGACGACCTCAACCCCGGCGCGCGCGCTTTCGCGCTGCACGAGGTGCTCGCGGTCGCCGAGAGGAACGGGCTGCAATTCCTGGCCGAGGCGTCGTTCCCCAATCTCTACGGCGCCGCCAAGGGACCGGCCCAGCAGATGCTCGACCGGATGCCGCTTGCGGAGATGGCGCGGCGCGAGCAGACGCTCGACCTGCTGATCGGCCGGGCTTTTCGCGAGACGCTGCTCTGCCGGGCCGATATCCCGCTCAGGCACGGCGTCCGGCCGGGCGCGCTTCGGCCCTATCAGCTTGCCGCCCATGTGCGCCCGGCGCCGGCCAGGGACGACGACAAGCCCGGCGTCGCGCGCTTCAGCTTCGACGAGGGCGTGCAGCTCGCCGTCGACCTGCCGCTGTGCAAGGCGGCGCTCGCCATCCTCGGCGCGAGCTGGCCGTCGAACATCGCCTGGGAGGAACTGGTCGAGCGCGCCTGCCGCGACGCCGAAGGCGAGCTAGGGCCGGACCGTGACCATGAGATCGCGCGGCTCGACGAGGCCCTGACCGCGATCTTCAAGGCCGGACTCATCGACATCAGGCTCGAGGCGCCGCCGCTGACGACGGCGATCAGCGAGCGGCCCGCCGCCAGCGAGATCGCGCGCTGGCAAGCCTCGACCTCGGCCGAGGTCACGGACCTGCGCCACCGGACCGTGCAGCTCGACGGCGTCGTCGTGCGCAAATTCGTCAGCCTGCTCGACGGCTCGCGCGACCAGCGCATGCTGCTCGACGCGATGAACGCCTTCATCGAGGAGACGAAGGGCTCCGGCATCGCCGTGCCTGGCCTGCCGGAGCGGGCGACGGCGGAGGAGGTGGCGATGCATCTGAAGGACGTCGCGCGCCTCGGGCTGCTGCGGGCGTGACGATTGTCGGGCGCCCGTGGGAGGCGTAACCTTGCGGCAGGAAACGATGGAGCGCGGGCCAGCGGAATGAGCGAGCGCTTCCGGCAATTCCAGGCGCTGTTTCCGGAGGAGGCTTGCCTCGCCGCGCTGATGCGCCTGCGCCATGGCGGAACGAGCCTGACCTGCCCCGCCTGCGGCCGGCAGGCCGCGTTCGAGCCGCGCCCGAAGCTGCGCGGCTTCGCCTGCGAGCATTGCAACTACATGATCCATCCCGCCGCCGGGACGCCGCTGGAAAGCCGGCGCACGCCGCTGCAGCTGTGGTTCTACGCGCTGAAGACGCTCACGGAGCAGCCGGGCAAGGGGGCGGTCGGCGTCATCACCCGCGAGGCGCATGTGCCGCAACTGACGGCGCAGCGCCTCGTCGACGAATTGACGGCGCTCGCCGGCAAGGGCGATGCCGGCTGGCTCGAAGGGCTCAGGAGGCTCGTGACGGGGAAATCGGAAGCCGCTCCTGTGCCGGCGGCCGATCCCGTTCCCGTGCCGCTCCGCGCCCCGCCGCCTGCTCCCGTGGCTGCGAACAGGGCGGCGCCATCTCCTCCCGCCGCGCCCACGCGGCCGGTCGCCGCGGCGCCCGTTCCGGCGGCGTCACCGCAGGCGGCCTCGCGAAAGCCTGCCACGGAAGCTCCGGATGCGGCCGAGGCGCCCGAGAAGCGGCCGAAGAAGGCTTCCTCCGCAGGCCGGGCGATCGCGCTCGTGGCGGCCGGTGTCGCCTGCGTGACGGCGGCGGTGCTCGGCCTCGCCTATGCCCGGCTCCAGCAGCAGGACAGGCCGGAGCCGGTGCGCGGGATCGAGGTCGCGGAGGTCGAGGCGCCGGCGCTGAAGGCGGCGCCGGCCCGGCCCTCGCTGATCCTGTCCTCGGTCGAGCAGGATCTGGAGGGGGCGCGGCAGGCGGCCCAGTTCGCGCTCGACAACGATCCTTCGCTCGCCGCGATCAAGCCGCAGGAGGAGGCGCCGAGCCAGCAGGTGCCGGTCAACCAGCTTCAACTGCCGTCCAACATCCTCCTGGTGCCGCCGAAGATGCAGAGCGGGCCGCCGGCCGGGCCGGTCTCGCCGAGCGGCGCGCCGCAGCCGCCGCCGATGATCTCCAGCGGCGATCCCGACCAGGTCCTGACCTTCGGGCCGATCAAGATTCGCCGCCACCTGGTCGATACGATCGTGCGGGCGAGCAAGGTCGTCGGGGCCGATCCGACGCTCCTGATGGCGGTGGCCGACAAGGAATCCTCGTTCTCGACGGCGGTGAAGGCGCAGACCTCCTCGGCGACCGGGCTCTACCAGTTCATCGAGCAGACCTGGCTCGGCGTGATCTACGAGTTCGGGACGAAGCATGGGCTGGCCGCCGAGGCGAAGCTGATCGGCAAGTCCGGCCGGCAGTTCGTGGTCGGCGACGCCGCCCAGCGCCAGCGCATCCTCGACATGCGGCGCGAGCCCTATATCTCGGCGCTGCTGGCGGCGGAGATGCTCAAGCGCGACACGCTGAGGCTGGAGCGGGCGCTGGGGCGCCATCTCACCGGCGGCGAGATCTACCTGATCCACTTCCTCGGCCCCGATGCGGCGCAGACCTTCATCGAGACCATGGAGGAGCAGCCCGGCGTGAAGGCGGCCGAGCTTCTGCCCAAGCCCGCCCAGGCCAACCGCCCGATCTTCTATGCCGATGCCGGCGGCGAGACCAAGGTGCTCTCGGTCTCCGAGGTCCACAAGAAGTTCAACGACATGATCAAGGTGAGGCTCGACCGCTACAGCGTGGTCAGGCCCGGCCAGGGCCCCGGCATCGCCCGGCCGCAACCGAAGAAATGACGATGTCGCCCGCGCGCGGGCATCCGCTCCAGGGGAGCACCGAAAGGAGAAAGCCCATGCCGGCCAACCGTTTCGAGCAGGTCGACGAACCGCAGGCGGACGCGATCACGCTCAGCCTCAGCGAGCGCGGCGGAGAAGCCTTCGGGCGCGTGCTCTGCCCGGCCGATCTCGCCGCCGGCCATCTGGTCAACGATTTCGTCAGCGACGAGCTTCAGGCAAAGGACGCCTTCCGCACCGCGATCCGCCTCGCCAACGAGATCAGGGCGCCGATCGTGGTCGAGGACAAGGCCGGCGTCTGGCAGGACGAATGGGGCGTGCTCTACCGGGAGGATTGAGGGGCGCGCGTCTACTCGATCCGGAAATACTTGATGCCTAAGCCGAGCTTGCCGGTCTGGCGGGCGAGGTCGAGCTTGAGATTGGCGAAGAACTCGCTCGCCGGGGCGGGGTTGGGTCCCGACAGCGCCGGCAGCGGCTCCTGCGTGACCAGCGCCAGCACGGTCTGCGGGCGGGCGGCGCCGCCGGTCGATTCGAGCTTGAGGTTGAAGGTCACCTTGTCGCCCTCGCGCTTCATGAAGCTTGCGAGGTTGTAGACCAGGCCGTCGTCGCCGATCAGCACGATGTCGAGGTTCCTGCCGCCGGTCGCCTCGACCGTGCCGTTCAGGATCTCGCCGCTCTTCATGTTGAAGGCGCCGATCTGGATGCGCGGGCTGCGGTCGATGCCGATGCCGGGCCGGCGCAGGAACTCGACCATCGGGCATTGCGCCTCGGTCATCGGCCGCAACTGGATCTGCGCCTCGAAGCCATGTGCGGCCTTGAAGGCTGTGTCGAAGGCGACGAAGGGCGCAGACGTGCTGCCGAAGCCCTCCAGCGTCGCCTTGCGGTCGCCGATCTCGAGCGGCCAGAGGAAGAAGCAGGGGCCGCCGTCATAGTCGCGGACATAGCGCTCGATCCGCTCGGCGGGCGTGCGCGGCTCGGGCTCCGGGGCGACGACGGCGGGCTGCGGCGTCGGCGCGGGGAGCTGGCTCGGGGGCGGCTGGGGCGCGACCGCGACAGGGGGCGGCTCCGGCTTCGTCTCGATGGCCGGGGGCGGCGCGGCGGACGGTTGCTGCGCCGGCGGCTCGACATTGATCGCGACCTGCGGCCCCGAGGCGGCGGCCGTAGGCTGGGATTGCTGCTGAGGCTTTGGCTGGGGTTGCGGCGGCGTCTGTGGCTGCGCGGTTTGCGGTGGCGCGACGGGCGGCAGCGCAATGGGGGTCTGTGCCGGGAGCGGGGTCACGGGCGTGACGGGCGCCGTCTCGACGGGCGGGGCCGGTGCCGCCGGAGCGGAGGCTTGCGCCGGGGCCTCGGTGAGCTGAGGCGGGGGTGCCGCCGCCGGCGTTTCGGCCAGGACCGGCGGGGCCTTCGCCTCCGTGACGGGCGCCGTGGTGGGCTGTTCGGCGAGCGGCGGCGGCTCGCTGGTCGCGCTTTGCGGGGCCTGGCTCCCACTGAGGGTCGTCCAGGCATAGAAGCCCCCGCCCGCGATCAGGGCGAGCGCGGCGATGCCGGCGACGAGCGGCAGGGGAGAGCGCCCGGATTTCTTCGGGGCTGCCTTGCCGGTGGCCTTCCGGCCCGGCGCGGGCGGCTCCCAGGTCGCGACCTCGGTCATGTCGGCGGGGCGGTCGTTCGGATCGGGGGCGAGCATCCGCGCGATCAGCGGGCGCAAGGCGGCGTCGACGCCGGAGAGATCGGGCAGGCGGCGGCGCTTGTCGAGGATGTCGGCCTGGGAGCCGCCCATGTCGATGGCGCGGCCGGTCAGCGCCTGCGCCAGCACGAGCGCGAAGGAATACATGTCCGAGCGGCCGCTGACCTCGCCGCCATAGAGGCCGAGCTGCTCGGGCGAGACATAGTTGTATTTCCCGGCGAAGCCGGAGCCGATCACCGTGCCCTCGCCGAGGATGCTGGAGCGGGCGATGCCGAAATCGATGATCTTGGCGCGGGCGGGGTCGCCGCCCGGCAGGATGATGTTGTCGGGCGAGATGTCGCGGTGGATGATGCCGAGCCGGTGGGCGGCGTGCAGGCCCGGCCCCACGCGCTGGCGCAGGATGTTCGCCTCCTCGACCGTCAGCGGGCGCTGCGCGATGCGTTCGGACAAGGGCTGGCCGTCGACGAACTCCATCGCGAGATAGGGCGCCTCGCTGACCGGATCGATGGTGAAGACGTAGTAGCGGACGATCGCCTCGTTATAGAGGTTGTGGAGCGCCGCGGCCTCGCGCCGGAACAGGGCGAGCGCCGCCTCGTCGCGGGCCATGTCGGGGCGGATCATCTTGATCGCCACGGCATCGCCCGTCTGGATCGCGCGGCCCTTGTAGACCTCGCCCATGCCGCCGACCGCGATCAGGCTCTCGATCTCGTAGATGCCGTTCAGCGTCGTGCCGATGCGGGCGTTGCCGCGCGGGGCGAAGACGGTGCGCTCCGGGTCGTCGCTCATGGCGTGCTGCTCCCTCGCTCGGGCCGGTTCGGCATCCAGCGTGTCCTTTCGCTCGCCCCCTGTCGATAGCGCACCACGACGACGGTGACGTTGTCGCGCGCGCCGCGTTCCAGCGTCAGCGCGAGCAGGGCGTCGCAGGCGGCCTGGGCGCCGCCGGCCTCGACCGCCGCCAGGATCTCGCTCTCGACGACATGCTCGGTCAGCCCGTCCGAGCAGAGCAGGAAGGCGTCGCCATCGGCGATCTCGCCGTTCTCGAGGTCGAGCTCCGGCGTCTCATGGGCGCCGATCGCATGGGTGATGACGTGGCGGCGCGGCGAGCGTTTCGCCTCCTCGGGCGTGAGCAGCCCGCGATCGACCATGTCCTGCACCTCGGTATGGTCGCGCGAGACCTGGACGATGCGCCCGCCCCGGATCAGGTAGACGCGGCTGTCGCCCGACCAGAGGCAGGCGAAATGGCGCCGGTGGATCAGGAGGCAGACCAGCGTCGCGCCCATGGTCGCGCCGCGCCGGTCGATCTCGGCGCGCAGTTCCGCATTGGCCTTGAGCACGCTGCCTTCCAGCATGGCGAGGAGGTCCGGGGCGGAGCCCGCCGCCTCGACCGCCTCCAGCGCCGCGACCACCGTCGCGCTGGCGAGCGCGCCGTTCTCGTGCCCGCCCATGCCGTCCGCCACCGCCCAGAGCCCGATCTCGGGGCGCAGCAGAAAATTGTCCTCGTTGGCCTTGCGGACCTTGCCGGTGTGGCTGATGCAGCCGGTCTCGAAACCTGGGCCCGGGTTCGGGGCGTCGTTCATGGCATCGCCCTCATGACCCGGCGCGTGCGGGCGCGAGATGGCCGTCGAACCGGCCGGTGAGCAGGCCGGCGAAGAGATAGGGGTCGGGCAGGGCCTGGCCGGTCAGCGCGAGCGGCTCGAAATTCGGGCCGCCGATCGTCCACAGATACGAGGCATGGGCATAGGCGCGGGCATGGTCCTCGACGCGCAGCGCCGCCAGCCGCTCGGGGAAGCCCGCGGCCGTCGCGGCGCTGACGATGGTGCCGTCGGAGAGGCGCACCATGTCGCGCGGCGGCGCGGCGAGGTGATGGTCGTTGGGGACGGGCAGGGCTGCAAGGCGCTGCGCCACCGCCTCGTAGCTCGCTTCAGGCTCCAGCGCATGCAGCAGGAAATCCTCGATCGCCTCGAACCAGCGGTCCTGCGGATCGAGCTCCGGCGGCGGGATCGCCGTTCCCGGCCCCGCGGCGGCGAAGACGGTCAGCGGGAAATAGCGGCCGACGCCGTCGACGGAGGGCATGAAGGCACCCGCGACCGTCTGCCCGCCATGGGCGCCGCCGAGCCAGAAGCGCCAGATCGGGGCGCTGAGATAGGCGCCCTGCCAGCTCTCGCCGAGCGCAAGCCGGCTCGCGGTCAGCCCGCCCTGCAGCCATTTCTCGTAAGTCCCGAGGAAGCCCGTGGGAGCGTTCAGCGCGATGAAGTCGCGCTTGGCGGGGAGCTTGCCGAAGAGGCCGCAGGCCAAGGCTCAGATTCCCGAAGGGCAGCGGATTTCCCGCAGCGCCGGCAGGATCAGCGGGTTCTTTAGCGAGCCGACGCCGAAGGAATAGCCGACCTGCCGGCCCCCGGCATTGAGCGTGAAGCCGACATTGTCGCCCTGCTTCAGGACCGAGCCGGCATCGAGTAGGCGGAAGAAGGACCAGGTGCCGTCCTTCTCGAAGAGCTTGGCCTCGCCCTGCGCGCCGCCCGATGAGCCCGAGGAGAAGAAGCCGCCGCCGAACATGCCGCCGGACGCATTGCCGCCGCCCAGCGTCAGCGTCACCGCCGTCCTGCCGACGCCGCCGCCCGGCCACATCACCGGGCTCGGCGTGTTGACGCCCTGCTGGCTCGTCACGGTGAAGCCGTTGATCTCGAGCTTGGCGCTCGAGGCATCGGCCGAGAGCGCGGTCGGCGTCACCACCATCTGGAAGGAGGGCAGGTTGCCGCCGGTCGGGAAGAAGGCGTCCTTGATCTCTCCGGCGCGCTGGAACTCGCGCAGCGTCGTCGGCGAGAGCGCGCGCGCCACGCGGCTGTCGACGCGCCAGCTCCATTGCGGCTTGGAGGTGTCGACGAAGGGCTCCAGCCGCTCCTTGTAGAACTTGTCCATGATCTGGCCGGGCGCGAACAACCGGGCGAAATCGGCGAGCGGCACGTCGCGCGCGCTCGCCTTGGTGAAGGGGTAGCGGTTAGTGACGATCTCGTTGCAGACGCCCGTCACCTGCTCGGCCAGCGCCTGCCTGAGCAGCGCGACCGTCGCGCCCGTGGCGTCGCCCTCGAAATCGTTGACCGCCTGGACGATCATGCCGTCGAAGGGGGCGGGATAGCGCGAGGAATTGGCGCGCAGCGTCGCGATCAGCGGCACGAGCGCGGCGTTGGCCGCCGCCGACTGGGCCGGGTTGGTCGCAGCGGTGGCGAGGTTCTGGTTGATCTCGGAGAAGGTCTGGAGGAGCTGGTCGACCGGGCGGCGGCCGAGATCGCCGTCGACCAGGACGTGGAAAGGCTTGAACTGCGCCTCGATATCGGCGCCGAGCACGGCATCGGTGCCGCCGCCGGAAAGGATGCGGTCGACGCCCGGCGCCGCCAGCGGGAGATTGGCGCCGAGCCGGGAGAGCGCGTTGCTGGCGCGGCGGGCGAGGGTGTCGGCGGCGGCCTGCGCCACGGCCTGGGTCGCCGCCTGCGTTGCCGCCTTCCTGGCGTCGGGGCGCTCCCTGGTGAGCTGCGTCTCGTCGCGCAGCGATTCCAGCACCTGCTTGAAGGGGGAGGTCGCGGCGCTGATCGCGCTCAGCGCGACGTAGCGCGGCTTGTCGGCGTTCAGCGGCCTCAGCTTCAGGCGCTTCAGCGTCTTCTGCCAGGTGCCGACGAAGTCGCGGCTGTAGAGCTTCATCAGGTCGGGGAAGAGCGTGGCGTATTGCGCCGTGATCGCCTGCTGGTCGAGATTCTCGCCGAGCACCCAGCGCTCGCGCTCGATCTGGTCGCCGATGTCGCCGAGGCGGGCGATGAAGGCGTTCTGGAAGCCGTCATAGGTATAGAAATAGGGCACGCGGATCTGGTCGAGGTCCTCGCCCGTCACGCCCTCGAAGACGAGGCGCACATCCGAGCCGCCGCGCTGCGAGACGACCCAGTCCTTCTGACTCTCGGAGCGCGACTGCGTGCGCAGCAGCTCATAGGCGCGCTCGGCGATGCTGAGGCGGCGCAAGGTGCGCTGGCTCTGCTCGATCAGCGACTGGTTGAGCTTGACCATCGGTTCGCTGTCGCCCTCGTCGAGGTCGAGCATGGCGGAAAGATGTTCCTCCAGCGCCTCGCGGCCCTTGGCGTTGGCGGGGCCGGGGAAAAGGTTCTCGGCCCAGTCGAGCCGCATCCAGGAGGTGACGAGGTCGCGGTCCATCTTCGCCTGGCCGCCGACCATCATGTAGACCTTGAGCGCCTCGTAGACGAAGCCGGGATTGTTGGCGTTCTGCTCGAGCTGCTCCTCCAGCCGGAAGATGATGCGCGGGCGCAGCATCCGCTCCAGCGCCTGCTGGTAGGTGATCTCGGTGGCGTTCTGCAGGCGATCGCGCTGGCTCAAGCCGAAGCCGGCGAGCATCGGCGTCGGTTCGGCCCTGGTGGCGTAGCCGGCCGGCATGTTCCTGAGCTTGTGCAGCAGCGGCAGGATGCGGCTGAAATTGCGGTCTGAGATCGTGGTCTCCTGCAGGACCGGCGCGGCGGCGCTGCGATAATCGGAGAGGCCGTAATTGGTCGCGGTGATCAGGTCGCTGTTGCGCGAGAAGCTCGTCCACCACAGGCCGAGCGCGGCGAGCGCCGCGAGCGCGACCGCGGCGAAGCCCGTGACGCGGAGCGCGGTGGTGCGGCGGGCGGCGCCGAGATCGGTCGAGACCCAGCCGGATTCGCCGATCACCACCTTCTGGATCAGCTCGGTCAGGAAATAGCTCTTGCCCTTGCCGGAGAAGGAGGCGGCGCCGGCATGGTCGGAGCCGAAATTGCGCGAGAGCGCGCCGATCAGCTGGTCGATCGGCGTGCCTTCCTGGGTGCCGGAGGTGAAGTAGAAGCCGCGCAGCGTGGCGTTGGCATGGTAGCGCGTCGGCTCGAAGACGCGGGTGAGGAAATCGACGATGGAGCGCTTCAGCGTCGCCATCTGGCTCGGGAAGCCGAAGATCTGGGCGCGCGAGGTCGGGTTGTGCTCGTCCTGGAGGCGATCGGGCAGGCGCTCGTTCAGCCGCTCGATCAGCGCGTCGTATTCCGGCGGCACGTCGCCGATCATGTTGCGGGTCTTGTCGGCGGTCTGGAAGGTGTGGCCCCAGACCATGCGCCGCTGCGGCTCGGTCAGCGCGCCGAAGAACTCGTTGAAGCCGGCGATCAGGTCGGCCTTGGTGAAGACCGCATAGACGGGGAAGTCGACCTTCAGCCGCTCGTGCAGTTCGAGCAGGCGGGCGCGGATCGCATCGGCATGGGCGGCGATCTCCTCAGGGCTCGAGGTCAGCAGGTCCTCGACGCTGATCGCGACGAGGACGCCGTTGATCGGCTGGCGCGGGCGGTTGGTCTTGAGCAGGTCGAGGAAGGAGAGCCAGCTCGCCTTCTCGGCCTTGGCGTCGGTATCCTGCGTGGTGTAGCGGCCGGCGGTGTCGATCAGCACCGCATCCTCGGCGAACCACCAGTCGCAGTAACGCGTCCCGCCGGAGCCGGCGACGGCGGCGGGCGTCGATCCGCGCGCCAGCGGGAACTTGAGCCCGGAATTGACCAGCGCCGTGGTCTTGCCGGCGCCGGGCGGGCCGATGATGACGTACCAGGGCAGGTCATAGAGATAATCGCCGCTCTTGCCGCGCGCGCTCTTCAGCGTGGCGAGCGCGTCCTTCATCGCGCTGGACAGCGCCGCGCCGTCGCCGGTGGTCTCCTCCTTCTCCAGCGCCTCGGTCAACGCGGCGGTGGCCCTGCGGCGGCGGATGACGATGAGGGCGATCCAGCCGAGCGCGCCGAGCATCAGCAGCAGGACGATGGGCAGGCGGACCCAGAAGGATTCGAACGGGCGGACCTCGCCGAAGGCGACGAAGGGGCCGCCGAACCAGATCAGCGCGGACAGGGCGAGCGCGCCGATCAGGATCGCGGCGATCTTGAGCCAGGTGGCGAGGTTCATGTTCCTGCCTCCTAGTTCTGCCGCTGGATCAGGATCTCGACGCGCCGGTTCTGGGCGCGCCCGTCGGCGGTGGTGTTGGGCGCGATCGGGACATCGGCGCCCTTGCCCTCGGTCGTGATCCTGTCGGGCTTGCTGAGCTTGGTCCTGAGCACGTCGCCGACCGCCTTGGCGCGGGCCTGCGAGAGCACGAGGTTCGACGGGAAGCGGGCGGTGCGGATCGGCACGTTGTCGCTGTGGCCGACGACCTTGATCGCGCCGCCCTCCTGCTCAAGCACGGCGGCGATGCGCTCGATCAGCGGCTGGAACTCGGCGCGCACCGCCGCCTGCCCCGGCTCGAACAGGGTGATGCCGACGAGGCGCACGATGACGACGTTGGGTGTGACCAGGCAAACGATCGGCGGCTGCACCGCGGCGCAGACCTTCGGCGGCTGCGGCGGTGGCGGGGGAGGCGGCGGCGGGGCCGAAAAGACCTTGCGCATGATGCCGATCTCACCCTTGGGATGGACCGAGAGCAGGGCGGTAGAGGCTGCCTCCGCATTGCCGGCAAGCAGCGCGCGGAAGACGAAATAGACGCCGAGCAGGGCGACCGCCGCGATCGCCGCCACCGACCAGACCGGCACCTTGAAGCCGGCGATGGCGGCTGCGATCGCCTGCCCGCGCCAGCGCGGCGACAATTCGGGATCGGGCTGCTTCACCCGGCGCAGCGTCTCGAACAGGTTGCGCTGGATCGTCTGGAGATTGGCGGCGCCGCCCGAGGAGGTGCGGTGGATGCCCTGGAAGCCCAGCGCCAGGCAGGCATGCATCAGCTCCAGCAGGTCGTAATTGACGCTCGGGTCGGCCTTGGCCTTGTCGAGCATCTCGAAGAAGCGCACGCCGCCGATGCGCTCGCCGAAGAAGCGCGAGAGCATGCTGTACTGCGTCCAGACATGGCGGTCGTCGCCGGGGATGTTCTGGACGATGTCGTCGGCGGTGGCTGAGATGACGTATTTCGCCGTCTGCGCCGTCTCGGCCGGGACGCCGGCGGCGCGGACCTCGTGCTCGAACGCCTCGATCGAATCGCCGACCTGGCCGAGGAGCTGGGCGAAGGGCGCGTTGGAGAGGTTGGCGCGCATCCGCCCGAGCAGCAGGAGGAGGGGGCCGGCGGCGCGCAGCAGCGGATTGGCGTTGGGCGTGAGCAGCTGGTCGCGGCGCGGCAGGGCCTGCCCGCCGGCTGGCGGCGGCGGGGCCTGCCGCTGCGGGACCGGCGCGGCTTGAGACATCCATTCGTCGCCGGTGCCGGGCACGCCCGGCGAGGGCACCTGCGGCGGCTGATAGGGTTGCGGCGCGCTCGGCGCGGCGGGAGCGGGCGGCAGGGGCGCGCGGCGCCCGCCGGGGTTCGGCCTGATGATCGTCCGCTCGGAGCGGCCGAACGGATCTGAGGGCGAACCCGGATCGCTCATCGCCTGCCCTCCAGAACGGCCCAGAGCTCGAGCTCGAGATCGGGCCAGTCACCGGAAAAATGCATGCCGATCGAACTCGCCGTCGAGAATTCCGGCCAGAGCGGCGAGGTGCGGTCGAGATAGAAATAGACATGGTCCGTCAGCGCGCGGATCTGCGGCGGCGGCGTCGGCAGGTGGACGAGAGCGATGCCCGGCAGATGGGCATGGACGATCTCGTTCATCTTGGTGTTGGGGCCGACCTTGAAGAGCTGCGGGAACTGCGCCTGGATCTCGGTCAGCGGCCGGCGTGCCGCGACCTCCAGCACCAGCGTCGCGTTGCGCACGAGGCTGCGGTCGCGGATCGTCGACATGAAGGCGTTCTGCGCCCGCTCGACGATCTCCAGCCGGATCGCCCGGCGGCCGAGATTGGCCGAGAGGAAGTCCTGGATGTCGCGCACCACGGGGGCGAAGCAGTTCTCCAGGTCGTCATGATCGTAGGCGGGATAGTCGCGGGCGCGGCGCTCGGCCGTGGTGAAGGTGGCGAGCTCCCCGGCGAGCGCGACGAAGGTCGAGAACAGCCGCTCGGGATGGACGAAGCGCGAGCGGCGCATGTGCTTCAGCACCGGGATGTTGCGGTTGAGGAGCTGGAGCACGAAGTAGTCCGCGCTCTGCAAGCCTCCGCCGGCGGTCGGGTCGGCGGCGTAGCGGGCGAGCTCCTCCAGCTTGTTGTCGATCCAGCCGATGACGCGGTCGAGCCAGCCCTCGATCACGGGATAGGCTGAGCAGACCAGCACCGGCGGGGCGAACTTCTCGTCGAAGAGGACTGCGCGGTCGCGCACCTCGAGGATGCGGCCGAGCGCGAGGCCGACATAGCCGGCCTTGGCGGTCTTGCGCAGCTCCAGCGTCAGGCGCGGATGGGCGACGTCGATCTCTTCCTCGGTGCGCAGCGAGGCGGTGGAATCGATCAGCATCTCGGTTGCGGGGAGATAGCGGCTGGCCGAGCCGTTCAGCGTGTCCTCGACCTCGCGGGTGTTGGCGGCGGCGAGCGGCAGCGAGAGCCAGACGATCTGGCCGGCGGCGTTCTCCGGCACCTCGATCGCGGCCGGCAGCGGGCTGTTGTCGGGCAGCGCGAAGGGCGTGCCGTCCGGCATCACGCCGACGGCGCGGCGCAAGCCGATGCGGCTCTGCTGGGCGAGGTCGCGGTCGATCTCCAGGACCGAGAAGCCCCAGGGATAGGGCGTGACGTGCCGGACACGGGCTTCCAGCAGGTTCTCGAGATAGCGGTCGTTCTGCTGAAAATGATGCGGCCTGAGGAAGAGCCCTTCCGACCAGACGACCTTGCTGTACCACGACATTCCGGTCTCGCTCACTCGACGGCAGGCGGCTGAGCTTACAACGGGTTTTGCCCAAGCGTCACCAAACGAATGCTAGCGCGCCGGACGGGCGGCGCCATCATTGACTTGAAGGATGCGGCCAGGCGATTTTCGCGGCAGTGCTCGGAAGAGAAGTCCGTTCAGGGGAGGCCCTTCATGCCCACGGGACCGGCCGCGCGCATCCTGGATCCGGTGCTGCATCCGCTGCCGGGCATGCTCATGCCCGGGCCGGGCAGCATGAACGTGTTCATCGGCAGCCTGCCCGCCTGGCGCGGCGTCTCGGCCGCGGCGGCCGCCGCGATCCAGGCGGCGAAGGCGGCGTCCGAAGCGACGCTCGATGCCGCCGCGGCGGCGACGGTGGCGGCGGCCGGGACGCCGGGCGCCCCCGCTGCCGTGACGGCGGAGGAGACAGCCAAGACCACGGCGGCCGCGGCGATGAGCTCGACGATCACGGGCGGGGCGGGCGGGGCCGATATCCATATCTGCGCGACGCTGATGCCGCCGCAGCCGCACGGACCCGGCGTGGTGATCGACGGCTCGCAGACCGTCATGATCAATAACCTGCCGGCCTGCCGGGTGGGCGATACCATCCTCGAGGCGCTGGGGCCGCCCAACAAGATCATGATGGGGCTGCCGACGGTGATCATCGGCGGATGATCCCGGATTGATTCAGGAAAGTGGTGGAAGCCGCTGAGGCGGAATCGTTTTTCTCGTTGGCGGGGTGCGATGTCGAGGCACAGGCGGACGGTTCCGGACCGGGGCGAGGCGAAGAGCGAGCGCTTCCGCCACAAGCAGGTGCAGCGCCTGTCCTCGGACCAGCGGCGGGCGCTCGAGCATGGCGCCGCCCGCAACGGGCGCGTCGCCGAGGCTTTGTGCTTCATGGCGCTGATCCGCGATCCGGCCCGGCGCGTGCGCCCGCTGCTGCCGGTGCCGAACGTCAGCTGCACGGCGGCTGTGCGCCAGTTCTTCCGGGCCGACGACGGCGAGCAGGCGGCGCATCTCCTGCCGGGGCAGATCTCGATCGACGGCGCCTTTGCCTGGCTGTTCCTGTCGGGGCCGGCGGCGCGGCGGCTGGAAAACCTCTTCGCCTATGTCGAGCCGCTGCGGGCCGACTTCAACAAGGCCGATTCGGCCGCCGAGGCGAACGGGCTGAGCGATGCCTTCGCCGATGCCTGCCGCCGGGTGCTGACGGGCCGCGGCGAGGCTGCGGCGGATATCGTCGCGGCCTATGAGCAGGGCTGGGTTTCCGGCGCGCTTGCCGCCTTCGCCGCGGCCGAGGCGCAGAAGCGCAGCAAGCCGGCGCCGCCGCCGATCGTCAGCGGCGTCGGCCCGGAATACGGCATGATCCTGAACATCGACGAGAGGATGGAAGCCTTCGCCGACGATTCGATCTGGGCGACCTATGAGCAGCTCAGCATCCTCGGCTACTACAAGGCCGCGATGGAGGATGCGCCGCCCCAGCTCCGGCCGCGTGCGATCGGGGATATCCTGACGCTGCCGCAGGCTTGACCGGCCGGCGCCGGCGGGCCAAGCGGGCGGCTCCATCCCCCCGCGACAGGATTTGCCTCATGACCATCGACCGTATCGGACTCACTGCCCGCTGGTGCGACGCCGCCATCTTCAACGGCATCGTCTTCCTCGCCGGCCATGTCGCGGAGAAGACCGCGGGCCGTTCGCTGACCGAGCAGACCGAAGAAGTGCTGGCGCTGCTGGAGGAGACGCTTGCCGAAGCCGGCAGCGGCAAGGAGCGCATCCTCAGCGTCCAGATCTTCCTCACCGATATCGGCAAGATCGGCGAGATGAACGCGGTCTGGGACAGATGGGTGGCGAAGGGCCATGCGCCCGCCCGCGCCACCGTCGAGGCGAAGCTCGCCTCGCCCGGCTACGGCATCGAGATCACCGCGGTCGCGGCGAAGCGGTGACCGGTGCGTCATTCTCGGGCGGAGCGAAGCTCCGAGCCCCGAGCATCTCGTGCCGAAAGAGGCGCCTTCTCGTCCTGAGATGCTCGGGCCGAGCCCGGGCATGACGACCCTGCACAGCCGTCACTTGCCGCCGCGGTCGTAGCATTCGGCGAAATAGATCATGAAGGCGTCGACGAGGCCGTTCTCGTAAGGGGCGGTCTTGGCGTCCCAGCGGGCGGTGTAGGTCTCCCACATCTTCGCCTTGCGCGAGCCGATCAGCCCGCCGATGCCGCCCTCCTGCGCCGTCGCCTCGGCGATCGCCTGCGGGTCCAGGTCCTCGACCAGCATCTTCAGCGCGTGCTGCATGGCCGAATAGGTCTTGATCTGGTGGGCCTTGAGATCGCGGAAGCTCTCGTCGAAGGCGCGCCTGGCATCGAGATAGCCGCTGCGCGGCTGGCCGAAGATCAGCTGCAGCGCATCGTCCACCGTCGGCGAGAACTTCAGCGGGTTGTTGTCCTGCGCCTGGATCATCGTCTGGTTGGTGCTGCGGGCGATGCGCTTGCTCTCGGCGCGGGCGGCGAGCAGCCCCTTCAGTTCCTCGGCGATCAGGCGCATCAGCCCGCCGAGCTGTTCGGCGAAGGCGCCGGGGTCCTGCGTCGCCAGCGCCTGCGGCGAGACGCCGGCGCCTTTGGCGAAGCGCTGCATGAATTCGCCCAGCGAGATCGGCGCGCCCGCGCCCGGCTGCGGGGCGGGCTCGGCCGGGAAGGCCGGGGGCGGCTCGAAAGCCGGCATGGGCGGGGGCAAGGGCTCGGCCGGCGCCTCCGGCAGAGCCGAATCCTCGGCAGGCTCGTCCCAGGGGCTCGCGCCCGCCGGGCTGCTCGCCGGCGGGCGGCGCGGCGTCGGGATCGGAACGACCGGCTCCTGCGGCGGGGCGGGCGGCGGCTGGAGCGGCGCCCAGGCGAAGTCGTCGCCCTGCGCCGCGGGGGGCGACCAATCGGGCGCACGCGGCGGTGGCGGCGCGGCGGCGGGGGCCGGGATGTCGGCCGCCCAGTCGATGAAGCCGGCATGGACCGGCCTGGCATGGCTCGGCGGCATCAGGTCGCGGCGCGGGATCGGCGGGGCGGCGCCCTCGCTTTCGGCCCACAGCGCTTCCGGCCGGGGCGCGTAGGCCTGCGGGGCGGGGCCGGGCTCGGGCGCCTGGCCGGCCTCGTCGTCGATCGCAACCGCGATCAGGTAATGGCCGATCTCGAGCCGGTCGCCGTCGCGCAGGCGGTAGGGCGACTGCACGCGGTGCTCTGCGCCATTGACATAGGTGCCGTTGGTCGAGATGTCGCGCAGCCACCAGCCGCCGTCGCGGAAGCGGATTTCGCAATGGCGGCCGGAGACGGCGCGCGTGGGGTCGGGCAGCGCCCAGTCGAGATGCTGGTCGCGGCCGATGTCGAGGCCGCGCCCGCCGCTCGCGGTCACGCTGAGCGGGCCGCCGTCGGGCAGGGAGGTCTCGTTCTCGATCGTCAGTGTCAGCGCCATCGCGGAGGTTCCGTTCCGGTTGGCCCGTCAGCGCTTGCCGGCATCGTCTTGCGCCAAACGAATGCACGCTTCGACGCAGGCGCGCAATGCGCCTTCGCGTTCGCGCGCCGGCAGGCGATTGATCGCATTGAGCACGGCGATGCGGGCCATCTTGGCGGTCAGGTCCGACGGTGTGGGAACGGGATGGCTCTCCGACATGCTGCCGCCGGAATAGCCGGCCGCCCAGGCGACGAAGGTGCCGGGCCGCGCGCGGTCGCCGGCCTGCGCCTGCCGCAGCGCCTCGAAGCGGGTCTTGTCGCCGGGCTCGCGCACCCAGGCTTCCGCAGCGGCGAGGCCGGGGTCCTGCGTGCCGGGCGGCTGCATCGCGCGCACCGCCTGAAGCGCCCACCACACCGTCTCGCGCCGGGGCAGGAGGAAGGCGCAGAAGCCGGCCGCCTCCATCGGCGCCGGCCCTGCGGCGAGGCGGGCGAGGAAGGCGAGCGGCGGCTCGGTGGTCGGCGCCATCGTGACGGCCTGACGGGCCGCGGGATAGGTCTCGAACACTTCGCGGGCGGTGCTGAAGCGCAGGCGTGACATGGAGGCTCCGGCCGTTCTTTCCGTTCTAGTTGATGTTCACCATCGCGCCCTGGATGACGAGCATGGCGTCGCTCCTGACCTCGGTCAGGGCCTGGCCGTGGATCTTGATGGTCGGCGAGGAGATCTCGATCGAGCCCGGCGTCATCTTGATCGTGCTGCCGCCGACCTTGAGGTTGATCTCCGTCAGCGCCTCGACGTCGAGCTTGCCGCTCTGGACGTCGAGCTTGTCGTCGCCGTTCTTCAGCGTGGTCTCGCGCGAATAGCCCCCGCCCGAGAAGATTTCGCCGATCTCGCGGGTCTCGATGTTGTTGACCGTGACCTTGTGGTCCTTCTCGGAGCGCATCTCGAGCACCTCGCTGCCCTTGAGGTCCTCGAACTTGATCTCGTTATAGGTGTCGGGAAAGCCGACATGGTCGGTCGATTCCGATCTGAGGCCGGATTGCGTCTTGTTCGCCGGCAGATCGTAGGGCGGCCTGTGCTGGTCGTTGACGACGGCGCCGACGACGAGCGGCAGGTCGGGATTGCCCTCGATATATTCGACGATCACCTCCTGGCCGATGCGGGGGATGACCTGCCCGCCCCAGCCCTTGCCGGCCCACATCTGCGCGACGCGGGTGCGGCAGGAGGTCGAGCCGTCCTCGCGGTCCCAGTGGAAGCGCAGCCAGATGCGGCCGTATTCGTCGACGTCGATGTCGCCTTCCTCGCCCTTGTTCTTCTCGCCGACGACCTTGGCGGTGTGAGGCCCGTAGACGGTCGGGCGCGGCGTCGTGAGCGGCGCGCGGAAGCGCCGGTCGCTCTTCTGGAGCTCGTAGGAGCCGTGATAGAGCGCCTCGTCGCGCCGCTGCGATGAGCGATAGCTCTGGATGCCGTAGGCATGGGTCGCGCGGACGACGAGGTATTCGCCGTTCTCGGCGCCGGTCGGGTGGTCGGAGAGCTTCATCAGCGCGCCGGGATAGAGGCTGGCGGCATCGCCCGCGGCATGGCGGCGGTCGTCCCGCGCCTGCTCGGCCTGCGCCATGACGCGGGCGAAATGCTCGCCCTGGTCGCGCTTGGTGTAGGCGGCCGGATAATCATAGGCCTCGTAGGATTTCGCCTTGGGGAAGCCCTCCTCGGCGCGGGCGGTGAGATCGGATTCCGATTTCTCGAAATCATAGTCCTTGAGCTCGAACTTGCCGGTGCGCAGGCGCCGGATCGTCGACCACTGCGTCAGATGCTCCACCTGGCTGCGCGGCATGCGGCTGCCCTGCGGCACGAAGGCATAGGCCGAGGCGTCGCCCTTGAAACTCGGCTCGGCCGCCGCCTGGATCAGGTCGTGGGCGGAGCGGGAATCGCAGAGCACGAGCTTGTGATCGCCCTCGCTGTGCTGGAAATAATAATAGATGCCGTACTGCTCCATCAGCCGCAGCACGAAATCGAGGTCGGTCTCGCGATACTGGACGCAGTAGTCGATCGGCTGGAGCGTTTCGCTGGTGCGGTCGTCGAAGCTCGCCGAGCCTTCCTTGCCGAAGATCTCCTTGATGATGTCGAGCGCGGTCTTGTTCTTGAAGATCCGGCAGTCGGCCCGCTGCGAGAGCAGCCAGAGCCACGGCTTGAGCGTGAAACGGTAGATGTAGAGATCGTCCTGCTTGCCGAGCCATTGTGCATCGACCAGCGTGCCGTTCAGAATGCGTTCACTCTTGTTCTTGAGCGTAAATTTTATCGCGCATTTCTCGCTAATGATGCTTTGAAGGTCGGCATTCTCCGTATTGCTCGCTGCTTCAATATTATAGGTGAATAATTCGCTCAAAGCTTCGCTGGCTTCGAACTTGATCAATGTGAATTCGTCTTTTCCCGAAGGTGTCGAGAAGGACGCGGTTCTTCGTTCTTGTCCAAGAGGCGACGGCATCAACTGAACCTTTCGATTCGCGTTGTTATTTTTATATTGACGTAGGAGATTTCCGGAGTCATCCTTCCATCTCTTAATTCCTCAACCGCCAGACGGCGAAACACATCCGGAGGGTTCCCATGCGCAAGCAGCCCGGTTTCACTGCCTTCGTCGCTCTGACCGGCGCTTTGGTTCTCACCATGGCGGGCGCGGCCGGGGCGCAGACCTACAAGGCCGACGACATCATCAAGCATTTCGGGCCGTCGGCCGCGCCCAAGCCCGCCGTCACGCGGGGCCTGTGCGTCGGCACCGAGGCCGAATGCGCCAAGGCCGGGCATGTGGTCGAGGCCTCCAAGCCGCCGAGCGCCTTCGACCTCGTGGTGAAGTTCAAGTACAACTCCGACGAGCTCGAGCCCGAGGCCAAGCTCAATCTCGACGAGTTCGCCAAGGCGCTCAAGACCCCGCAGCTCTCCAGCCAGACCTTCATGGTCGAGGGGCATACCGACGCCGCCGGCAGCGCCGCCTACAATCTCAACCTGTCGCAGCGCCGGGCGAAGGCCGTCGTCCGCTATCTCGGCCAGCACGGGGTCAACGCCTCCAAGCTGGTGGCCAAGGGCTACGGGCAGAGCAAGCCGATCGCGGCCGATCCTCTGTCGGGCGACAACCGCCGGGTCGAGACGCGCCTGCGCGGCGAGTGAGGCACGAGGGGCGACGGCGGCGGCCGCGTCCATGACGAGGCTGCCGGTCCTGTGAGCGGGGAGAGCGATGGCGGGCCTGAATTTCGCCGAACTGACGAAGCCGGTCTCGGCTGAGGAGCCCTGCGGGCCCGATCTCGAGGACGATCTCGACTTCATGAACGCCACGGCGCGGCTCGAGGTCGCGCTGCCGGCTTCGTATTTCCGCCGTGACGACGACGGGCGACAGGTCGCCTTCGACCGGACGAGCATCGAATTCCCCGCCGCCTTCGCCGAGCTCGGCGCGCTGCTCGAGCGCTCGCGCGACTTGAGGCTGTTCGTGCTGGCGGCGAAGCTGACGATCCTCAACCGCGACGTGCCGGGCTTTTCGGTCTGCCTCTCAGCCATGGCCGACCTCCTCGGCAGCCATTGGGAGGCGATGCATCCGCGCGCGATGGACGGCGACTACGTGATGCGCGAGGTCGCCCTGCAAGGGCTCGACGAGCTGGCGACGGTGGTGCTGCCGCTGCAGCACGCGCCGCTCTTCGTCAGCCGGCGGATCGGCCCGTTCATGTTCCGCAGCCAGCTCGTCGCCAGCGGCGAGACGCGCCTCGTCGAGGGCGAGCAGCATCCCGATGCCGGGTCGATCCAGGCGGCGCTGGGCGAGGTCGATGCCGACGACCTCGTCGCGGTGCTCGGTCAGGTCAATGCGACGCGCGACGCGCTCACGCGCCTGCGGACGATCTGGCTCGAGAAGGTCGGTGTCGATCATCCAATCGGCTTTCCGCGCCTGGCGGCGCTGCTGGACCAGATCGCCGCCTTCCTCGACGCCGCGGTCGCGCGGCGTGTCCCGGGCCATCGGGCGGCGGGGCCGGAACCGGTGGCGGCCGACGCGCAAGGGTCGGCAGCAAACACCGCAAGCTTCGGCCCCGGCGGCGTTTCGAGCATCCTTCATGTGAAGGATACGCTCGACGCCTGCCTCGGCTACTTTCGCAGGATCGAGCCTTCCAGCCCGGCGGTCCTGCTGATCGGGCAGGCGCAGCAGCTGATCGGAAAGTCGTTGATCGAGGTCATCCAGATCATGTTCCCCGACCAGGTCGACAAGGCGGTCTTCGAGATCGGCGACCTGCGCCGGTTCAGGCTGCCGCTCGAGCGGCTGCCGGCGCCGGACGGCTATGAGGCGGGCGGCGCATACGACGCCGACGCCGACGCCGAGGCGGACGAGAGCTACGATGACGACGCCGGCGACGGCGCGGAGGCTTCCGACGGGGGCGACGAGGCCGAGAGCATCGTGGAGGCGGCCGCGTCGGCGCCCGCGATCGTGATCGCGAGCCGCGCGGATGCGGTCAGCGCGATGAAGGCGGTCGCCGCCTTCTACCGCCAGGCCGAGCCCTCGCACCCGACGCCGCTGCTGATGGACAAGGCCTGTGCACTGGCGCAGCATGATTTCATGTCGCTCCTCGGCACCATCCTGCCAGATGTCGTGCCGCTGCCGGAGGCGGACAGCTAGGGACGTTTTCCGTCATCGACTTGAACCTCCCGTCGCGATGGCGAGACTATATTGAGGACGGGAGAAATCGGATAGGATGTCACGCAGCGTCAGCGTGGCACGGATGCAAGAGGGGCACGTGACATGGCCGGAGATTCTGGACAGAAGTTCATCCGCCGCAACAGGCCGCCTCGGGTGCACATCACCTATGAGGATCCCTACAACGCGGAGCAGAAGGTCGAGCTGCCCTTCGTCATGGGCGTGATGGCCGATCTGTCGGGCAACGCCTCGGCGATCGAGAAGCCCGACATCTCGCAGCGCAAGTTCCTCGACTTCGACATGGACAATTTCGACCAGCGCATGGCCGCGATCGAGCCGGCCGTCACCTTCAACGTGCCCAACAAGCTGGGCGAGGACGAGAGCGAGAAGCTCTCGGTGGCGCTGAAGTTCTCGAAATTCGAGGATTTCACCCCCGCGGCCATCGCCCGCCAGATCCCGGCGACGGCCAAGCTCCTGGAGGCGCGCGAGCAGCTCGCCAACCTGCTGCGCTACATGGACGGCAAGATGGCGGCGAGCGACCAGATCAAGGCGCTGCTCGCCGATCCCCAATTGATGGCGGCGCTGAAGGACAAGCTCGGCAAGGGCGAGGCTCCAGACGACAAGGCGGCGAACTGAGGGCAGGGCGCGGGCCCGCCCCCGCTGCAGCGCCGAGGCGCCGCCGCGGATGGTGAAACGACCCCGGCCGTGCGCGGCGGGGCTGCGGGTCCGCAGGGCGGTTAAGCGAGCGAGGCGGCAATGGCAGCGGAAGCACAGACCCAACAGCCCGGCGGGGCGGCAGTCGAAACGCGCGAGATCGACGATTTCTCGGCGATCCTGAAGCAGAGTTTCAAGCCAAAGACGGAACGCGCGGCGACCGAGGTCGAGAACGCGGTCGCGACCCTGGTCAACCAGGCGCTGTCGGACCAGACCCTGATCAAGGGCGACGTCATCGACACGATCGAGGAGATGATCGCAAGGCTCGACGCCAAGCTGACCGAGCAGATGAACGAGGTGCTGCATGCGCCGGAGTTCCAGAAGATCGAGAGCGCCTGGCGCGGCCTCAACTACCTCGTCTTCAACTCCGAGACGGATGCGCAGCTCAAGATCAAGGTGATGAACGTCTCGAAGAGCGAGCTCTATCGCAACCTCAAGACGTTCCCCGGCGCGCGCTGGGACCAGAGCCCGCTGTTCAAGCAGGTCTACGAGCAGGAATTCGGCCAGCTCGGCGGCCAGCCCTTCGGCTGCCTGGTCGGCGACTATCATTTCAGCCATGTCCCGACCGACGTGCAGCTCCTGCGCGACCTGTCGAAGGTGGCCGCGGCGGCGCACGCCCCCTTCTTCGCCGGCGCCGACCCGACCCTGATGGGCATGGATGCCTGGACGGAGCTGTCGAACCCGCGCGATCTCGGCAAGGTCTTCGACACGCCCGACTATGCGGCCTGGAAGGGCCTGCGCGACGCGGCCGATTCCCGCTATGTCGGCCTGTGCCTGCCGCGGGTGCTGTCGCGGGTGCCCTACGGCGCCAAATCCGAGCCGGTCGAGGAATTCGCCTTCGAGGAGGATACCGACGGGCACAAGGGCGAGAAATACGCCTGGATGAACGCGGCCTACGCCATGGCGGTGAACATCAACCGCGCCTTCAAGGAATATGGCTGGTGCACGCGCATCCGCGGCGTCCAGTCGGGCGGCGAGGTCCTGAACCTGCCGACCCACACCTTCCCGACGGACGATGGCGGCGTCGACCTGAAATGCCCGACCGAGATCGCGATCAGCGACCGGCGCGAGGCGGAGCTGGCGAAATCAGGCCTGATCCCGCTGATCCATCGCAAGAACACCGACAAGGCCGCCTTCATCGGCGCCCAGTCGCTCTACAAGCCGAAAGCCTTCTTCGGGCCTGACGGCGTGGCGGCGACGGCCTCGGACAACCTGTCCTCGCGGCTGCCTTACATGTTCGCGGTCTCGCGCTTCGCGCACTACCTGAAGTGCATGGTCCGCGACAAGATCGGCTCCTACAAGGAAAAGGAGCCGCTGCGCCGCTGGCTGCAGGAGTGGATCACCGACTATGTCGATGGCGATCCGGTCAATTCCAGCGAAGAAACGAAGGCGCGGCGCCCGCTCTCCGATGCGCGCATCGACGTCTTCGAGGACGAGGAGAACCCTGGCTACTACTCGGCCAAGTTCTATCTGCGGCCGCACTTCCAGCTCGAAGGCATGGATATCGGCCTGAGCCTGGTCTCGCGACTGCCAGCTCCCAAGCAGTGACCGTCACCTGATCGGCCGGTGACGGCGACAACGATGATCTTCGGCGCGCCGGCTCAGTCGAGGGCGGCGCGACAGGAAAAGTGCGTCCGTAAGCGGGCCCGCATCCGCGAGCCTCAAGCAATCCCTACCTTTGGAGGTAAAAATGGCTGCTGACTTCCTGCTCGAGATCGACGGGATCAAGGGCGAAAGCAAGGACAAGATCCACAAGGATACGATCGAGGTCGATTCCTTTTCCTGGGGCATCAGCAATGCGGGCTCGATGGCGAGCAATACCGGCGGCGGCTCCGGCAAGGCGAGCTTCCAGGACATCCACTTCACCTGCCCGGTCGGCAAGGCTTCGGCCAATCTGGCGCTGTCCTGCGCCAGCGGCAAGCACATCAAGAAGGCCGTGCTCTATGTCCGCAAGCAGGGCGAGACGCAGAAGGACTACTATGTGGTGACGCTGGAGGACCTCCTGGTGTCGGGCTACACGTCCGCCGACGCGGCCGGCGGCATCAGCATCCCGACCGACCAGTTCTCGCTGAACTACGCCAAGATCAAGTTCGAGTACAAGCCGCAGAAGGAGGACGGCACGCTCGAAGCGCCGATCACCATGACCTGGGACATCAAGGCCAAGGCCAAGTGAACCGGGGCCGAGTGAGCTGGAAAGTGAGCTGAAGCGCACCGGCCCCGGCGCCCGCCGGAGCCGGTGCCTTGCCTGCGGTGCGATAGGCCATGGTCGATCCCGTCTCGAAAAAGCGGCTGAGGCCGCCCCTGATGTTCGCCTTCCGGGAGGCGCATCTGGAGAAGGATGCCAGGACCGCGCTCGACCTGAGGGACGAGGGCGGCGAACGCGTGATCGCGCCGCGGCGCGCGGCGCCGCGCGCCGCGATCACCGAGCAGAAGCTCAGGCGCGAGATCGCGCTCGATCTCGACGCGCTGGTCAACACCATCAATCTCAGCTCCTGCGTCGATCTTTCGGGACTCGACCATGTGCGCCGCTCGGTGCTCAACCACGGCTTTCCGGATCTCGCCCGGCTCTCGATCGACGAGCATCGCGTCGATGCCATCCGCGAGGACCTCGCCGATGTCCTGGTCGGCTACGAGCCGCGGCTGATCCGCAAATCGGTCGCCGTCGAGCGCGACGACAGCCTCGATCCGGCCGAGCTCAGGATCCGCTTCCTCGTCCGCGCCGATCTCAATTGCGAACCGCTCAATATTCCGGTCCAGTTCGTCGCCGATCTCGAGCTCGACACCGGCAAGATCGCGATCAAGGGCCGGTGAGGTGACGAGGCGATGAACCAGGAGTTTCTCGACCTCTACAACCAGGAACTCCGGCTGTTCATGGAGCACAGCAAGGAGTTCGCCGAGGAATATCCCGGCATCGCCGAGCGGCTGGGCGGCTTGTCCGGCGAGCGCATGGACCCGATGGTCGGCGGCCTCCTGGAGGGCGCGGCCTTCCTCGCCGCCCGGGTCCAGCTCAAGCTCAGGCACGAATTCCCCGAATTCACCAACAACCTGATCGAGCAACTCCTGCCGAACTACCTCGCGCCGACGCCGTCGGCGCTGCTGGCGGGTGTCGCCGCGCCCTATTCGGACCCGGCGCTGCGCGAGGGGCTCTCGATCCCGCGCGGCTCCTATATCGACGCGACCTATCTGGAACGCGAGCGGCGCGTCGCCTGCCGCTACCGGCTCGGCGGCGAGGTCACGCTCTGGCCTTTCGAGATCACCGGGGCGGAATATATCCCGGCGCCGGGGCCGCTGCAGGCGCTGGGGCTGCACACCGGACCGCGGGCGCTGGCGGGCCTTAGGCTCACCCTGACCCACCGGGTCATGGCCGATTCCGAACAGGAGCCTTCCGCCGCGCAGGCGCTGAAGAACCCGGCGAGCTGGTTCGCGGGCTGCCGCACCCGCACGCTGCCCGTCCATCTGCTCGGCGCCGAGGGCGATGCGGTCGCGCTCTACGAGCAGCTCTTCGCGAACTGCATCGGCATCCATTTCCGCCATCTCGACGAATTCGGCGATCCCGTCGTGACGCCGGGCGAGGGCTGCCGGCTGGAGCAGATCGGCTTCGACGAGGACGAGGCGCTGCTGCCGGCCGATACCCGGATCTTCCGCGGCTTCGAGCTTTTACGCGAACTGTTCTGGTTCCCGCGCAAGTTCCTCGGCTTCCGGCTGGAGGGGCTGGGCAGCGTCATGCCGAAGCTCCAGGCCAAGACGGTCGACATCGTCTTCGTCTTCGACGAGGTCAATGCGCGGCTGCCCGGCGCCGTGCGCAAGGAGATGTTCGCGCTCTACGCGGCGCCTGCCGTCAATCTGTTCGAGAAGACGGCGGACCGCATCCCGGTCCGGACGAACCAGCACGAATTCCATGTCGTGCCCGACCGCAGCCGCGCGCTCGACTACGAGCCGCACAGCATCCTGTCGGTGCATGCGCATTATGTCGGCGGGCGCGAGAAGCAGCCGGTCCATCCGCTCTATTCCTCGCCGGAGGGCGCCTCGCCGGCGCATGGGCTGCACTATACCCAGCGCCGCCTGCCGCGCCGGCGCTCCTCGGCCGAGCGCCGGCAGGGCAAGGCGTCGGACTATACCGGCACGGAGATGTTCATTTCGCTGGTCGAGCCGGCCGGCCTCGCCGACACCGCCTCGGTCGCCGAGCTCAGCGTGCGCGCGCTCTGCTCCAACCGGCACCTGACCGAGCATCTGCCGACGGGGCAGGGCGGCGCCGATTTCCGGCTGATCGACAATGTCTCGCTCGACATCGCCTGCCTTTCCGGGCCGACGCCGCCGCGCGAGCCGGTCGTCTCCCAGCTCAAGCTGCGCTCGGAGACGGCGAGCACCGGCATCGTGACCTGGCGGCTGGTCAATCTCCTCAGCCTCAACCATCTCGGCCTCGTCCAGCGCGGGGCGGGCGAGAACGGCGAGGCGCTGCGCGAATTGCTCTCGCTGTTCGCCGATCTCGCCGACAGCGCCACCGAGCGGCGCATCCGCGGCATCAAGAGCGTCGACAGCCGCGCGGTCGTCCGCCGCTTCCCGCAGCGGGCGGGAACGGGCGCGGCGCGCGGGCTCGAGATCACCGTGCTGCTCGACGAGAAGGCGTTCGAGGGCTCTGGCGTCTTCCTGCTGGGGGCGGTGCTCGACCGCTTCTTCGCCGAATACGCGGCGATGAACCATTTCACCCAGACGGTGATCCGCACCGTCGAGCGCGGCGAGGTGATGCGCTTTGCGCCGCGCGCCGGATCGAGGCGGATCCTGTGACGGACGAAGCCGCCACCCCGCTGGAGAAGGCGCCGAACTATCAGGCGCGGCTCGAGGCCGAGCCCTGGCGCTTCGATTTCTATGCGGTGATGCGCCGGCTGGAGCGCAGCTTTCCCGATCGGCCGCGGCTCGGCGACGTCGCCTCGCGGCGCGAGGAATATGTCGCGCTGGGCGAGCAGCCCTATCTCGACTTCCCGGCTTCCAGCCTGGCGGAGGCCGATCGCGACGGGCAGGGGCGCCTGCGCCTCTTCGTCAAGTTCCTCGGCCTGCTCGGGCCGCAGGGGCCGCTGCCGCTGGCGACGACCGAGGAGAGCTATCACTGGACGCTCACGCGCGACGACGCCTTCCCGCGCTTCCTCGACATCTTCAACCATCGCTTCCTGCAGCTCTTCTACCGGGCCTGGGCGGATTCGCGCCCGATCGCGCAGCATGACCGGCCCGATCTCGACCGCTTCGCCGCCTATATCGGCAGCATGATCGGACTGGGCTCGAAACCCTATCTGAAGCGCGACACCGTGCCGGACGCCGAGAAGCTTAGCCATGCCGGGCTGATCGGCGCGCAGGCGAAATCGGCCTCGAGGCTCAGGCGCTTCCTCGCCGGGCTGTTCAAGGCGGATGTCGAGATCGAGCAGTTCACCGGGATGTGGCTGGTCTTCGATCCGGCCGACCGCACGCGGCTCGGCGGCGCCCATTGCACGCTCGGCGGCGACGCGCTGCTCGGTGCCGGCGTCTACAGCGTCGAGGACAAGTTCCGCGTGAAGATCATCGCGCGCGACCTTTCCGAATTCGAGCGCTTCCTGCCGAACGGCGATCGCTGCGAGCCCTTGGCCGACGCGGTCTTCTTCCATCTCGGCGAGCAGTTCGAATGGGATGTCGAGCTTGGCCTTCCGGTCGGCGCGGTCAAGCCCGTCCGGCTCGGCCAGTCGGGCCATCTCGGCTGGACGAGCTGGATGGCGCCGAACTGGGACGCCGAGGAAGGCGCGCTGCGACGCGACGCGCGCTTCCATCCCGCCGAAAGCCTGCGCCTGAAACGAAGCCGCACCGCAGCCACCGGACATTGAAGGGGACGATCATGGCCGATATCAGCCTCGAAGCCGTCACGGGCAAGCTCAACCGGGTCGGCTACGATACCTTCCTCCAGGCGCTCAGGCAGGCGAAGGGGGCGGGCAACCGCAATGTCGAGCTGGCGCATTGGCTGCTCCAGATCCTGCAGGGCACCTCGAACGACCTGACCCTGACCGCCGACCACTACAAGCTCGACCGCGCCAGGCTCCTGATGGATCTCGGCGGCGTGGTCGAGGGCTTCCGCCGCAACGAGACGGAGATGCCCGGCATCGCCAACGCCATCGTCGATATCCTCGACCGTGGCTGGCACTACGCCACGCTGTTCTTCGGCGAGACGCAGATCAGGACCGGACACCTCCTGGTCGCGGCGCTGAAATCGACGGAGCTGCGCCGGACGCTGACCGGCCTCTCCAAGGAATTCGCCAAGATTCCGGTCGAGGAACTGGCCGCAGGCCACGGCAAGATCTGGGAAAGCTCGGAAGAAGAGAACCTCAGGCCGATGGATGGCTCGGGCCTGCGCGCGGCGGGAACGCCCGGCCCCGAGCAGGCCGAGGGCGCCAAGGGCACAACCGCGCTCGACCGCTTCTCGCAGGACCTCACCGTCAAGGCCCGCTCCGGCACGATGGACCCGATCCTCGGCCGCGACGACGAGATCCGCCAGGTCATCGACGTCCTGATGCGCCGGCGCCAGAACAACCCGATCCTCACCGGCGAGGCCGGCGTCGGCAAGACCGCGATCGCGGAAGGCTTCGCCCAGCGCGTCGCTTCCGGCGACGTACCGCCGCCGCTGCGGGGCGTGCGTGTCTGCGCGCTCGATATCGGGCTGATGCAGGCCGGCGCCTCGATGAAGGGCGAGTTCGAGCAGCGGCTGCGCTCGGTGATCGACGAGGTGCAGTCCTCGCCGACGCCGGTGATCCTGTTCATCGACGAGGCGCATACGCTGATCGGCGCCGGCGGGCAGGCCGGCACTGGCGATGCCGCCAACCTCCTGAAGCCGGCGCTGGCGCGCGGCACGCTGCGTACCATCGCGGCGACGACATGGTCGGAATACCGCCAGTATTTCGAGAAGGACCCGGCGCTGACCCGGCGCTTCCAGCCGGTGCAGGTCGACGAGCCCGACATGGTGCGCTGCTGCACCATGCTGCGCGGTCTGATCGGGCCGATGGAGAAGCATCACAAGGTGCGCATCTCGGATGCGGCGATCGTCGCGGCGGTCTCGCTGTCGCATCGCTATATCCCGGCCCGGCAACTGCCCGACAAGGCGGTGAGCCTGCTCGACACGGCCTGCGCCCGCGTCGCCATCAGCCAGAGCGCGACGCCGGCCGCGATCGAGGACGCGCGCGTCGCGATTGCCTCGCTGGAGCAGGAAAAGGCGGCGCTGACGGCGGATGCCGATCTCGGTACCGACAGCGCCAAGCGGCTCGGCAAGATCGAGGCCGAGATCGCCGAGCGGCAGCAAAAGCTCGGGGCGCTGGAAAGTGCATGGGCGGGCGAACTCGCCATCGTCGAGGAGATCAAGGCGCTGCGCGCCAAGCTTGGCGAGAAGGCGCCGGGCGGGGAGGCGAAGGCGGCGGATGCGAAGCCGGCCGAGGATGGGCAGGCGGAGGAGGCCGCCCCGGCGCAAGCGAGCGCCGATCCGGAAGAGCCGGCCGCTGCCGATCCGGAGGAAGCCCGTACCACGCTCAACGCCAAATTCGCGGCGCTGAGCGAGATCGATCCGGCGAACCGGATGATCTACGCCCATGTCGACGAGCAGTCGGTCGCTTCCGTGGTCTCGGACTGGACCGGCATTCCGGTCGGCCGGATGGTCAAGGACGAGATCGAGACGGTGCTCAACCTCGCCGAGACGCTGAACCGGCGCGTCGTCGGGCAGGGCCACGGCATCGGCATGATCGCCAAGCGCATCGAGACCAACCGCGCCAGGCTCGACAACCCCAACAAGCCGATCGGCGTGTTCATGCTCTGCGGCCCCTCCGGCGTCGGCAAGACCGAGACGGCGCTGGCGCTGGCGGAAGCGCTCTATGGCGGCGAGCAGAACGTCATCACCATCAACATGAGCGAGTTCCAGGAGGCGCATACCGTCTCGACCTTGAAGGGCGCGCCTCCCGGCTATGTCGGCTATGGCGAGGGCGGGCGGCTGACGGAAGCGGTCAGGCGCAAGCCCTATTCGGTGGTGCTGCTCGACGAGGTCGAGAAGGCGCATCCCGACGTGCACGAGCTGTTCTTCCAGGTCTTCGACAAGGGCCAGATGGAGGACGGCACCGGCCGGCGCATCGACTTCAAGAACACGCTGATCATCCTGACCTCCAACGTCGGCACCGACGAGATCATGAGCATGGCGATGAACGGCGCCGCCAAGCCGGATCCGGAGGCGATGGCGGTGAGCCTGCGTCCGGCGCTGCTCAAGGTCTTCCCGCCGGCGCTGATCGGGCGGCTGGTGACGATCCCCTATTACCCGCTGTCCTCGGACATGCTGGCGGGAATCGTCAGGCTCCAGCTCGGGCGCATCGGCCGGAGGCTCAGCGAAAACCACAAGGCTGCCTTCGTCTATGACGACGCGGTGGTCGAGCACATCGTCGGCCAGTGCAACGACCCGGATTCGGGCGGGCGCATGATCGACAACATCATCACCAACTCGATGCTGCCGGCGCTGTCGCGCGCGATCCTCAACCTGCAGCTGGAGAAGAAGCCGCTGACCGAGGCGAAGATCACGGTCGAGGACGGTGCCTTCGCCTACGCCTGCGTCTGACGTTCAATCGAAGGAGGGTGCCATGGCACTGAAGTCGCCGCGTTTCGCCTCCAATGCCGCCTTGCAGAATGCCGCGCGCAGCGCCCCGCCGATCCGGCGCGGCGCCAACGGTCAGCATGTCGCGGCGATCCAGCAAGCCTTCATCGATCTCGGGCTCGGCATGGCGATCAGCACGAAGAAGGCCGGCAAGGCCGACGGCATCTTCGGCGGCGAGACCGAAAGCCGGGTCTGGCAGTTCCAGGCCCGGATGGGGCTGACCCGCGACGGCATCGTCGGGCGCGACACCATGGCCAAGCTCGACGAGCTCCTGCCCACGGCGGGGCCGCCGCCGAAGCCGCTGCCGCCCGCGAAGATGACCCACAAGATCAACGTCCACATGCGCTCGATCGACAATCCGACGGTGCCGGAATTCACCCAGCTCAAGGTGATGGAGGAGATCTATGCGCAGTACCTGATCCGCGTCGACGTGCTGACCGGCCAGAGCGTCGGCCTAACCCCCGGCGAGCAGTTCACGCTGAATATCGTCGACGGCGATTGCAAATGGGACCAGGTCTCGGACGAGCAGCGCCTGCTTCAGAATTCCGGCAGCAACCAGGGGGTCGGCGTCAACGATATCGTCGTCTATTTCGCGACGGTGCTGCGCGAGAAAAACGGCGAGACGCTGCAAGGCTGCGCCGGTCATGCGCCGACGCGCCCGGCGGTGATGATCGCGGCGAGCGCCACCGACAAGACGACGATGGCGCATGAGGTCTGCCATGTCCTGCTCAGCTCCAGCTTCACGCCGGTGCATGTCGGCGAGGACGCGAACCTGATGTGCAGCGCGCCGATGTGCACCGGCCAGCCGGCCTATCTCAGCGTCGCCCAGCTCAACCGCGTCTTCGCCAGCAAGCTGCTGCACAAGCTGTGACAAAAGCTTGGATCGCCACTTCGCGTCCGATGGGATGCGTGGCGATCTATGGACCGACGGACTGCATGAAATCGTCGAGCGCCGCGCTCTCCCGCGGCGAGAGCCTCAAGCCCAGCTTGCCGCGGCGCCAGAGCACGTCTTCGGCCCGGCGCGCCCATTCCGCCGCCATCAGGTAGCGCACCTCGCGCTCGTAGAGATCGGCGCCGAAATGCCGGCCGAGATCGGCGATGCCGGTCGAGCCCGCGAGGATATCGCGGGCGCGGGTGCCGTAGGCGCGGGCGAGCCGCGTCACGGTGCGGCGCACGAGCCATGGGTAGGCGGCGGCGATCGCGTTCACCAGCGCCGCGAAGCCCCCGACCGGGAAATCGCCGCCGGGCAGGGCGCCAACTTCCGTCCAGGTGGCGCGGGCGGCCCAGGGCGCGTGAGGCGCGAGCCTGGCGATGGCTGCCTCGGCGAGCCGGCGATAGGTCGTGATCTTGCCGCCGAAGATCGAGAGCAGCGGGGCCTGCCCTTGCGGCGCATCGAGCGTCAGCACGTAGTCGCGCGTCGCCTCCTGCGCCCTGGAGGCGCCGTCGTCATAGAGCGGGCGCACGCCGGAATAGGTCCAGACCACCGATTCGGGCATCACGGCCGAGCGGAAATACTCGCTCGCGGCGGCGCAGAGATAGGCGATCTCCTCGGGCGTGGCCGCGACCTGCGCCGGATCGCCATGGTAGTCGCGGTCGGTGGTGCCGATCAGCGTGAAGTCGTGCTCGTAGGGAATGGCGAAGACGATGCGGCCGTCGCCGTTCTGGAAGATGTAGCAGCGGTCGTGGTCGTAGAGCCTGGGCACGACGATATGGCTGCCCTGGACCATGCGGACACTGGCCTTCGCATCGGTATGGATGACGCCGTTGAGCACCGCGCCGACCCAGGGGCCGGCGGCGTTGACGAGGCTGCGCGCCCAGACCGTCCCGCCGCCTTCAGTCTCGAGCCGCCAGAGACCGTTCTCGCGCCTTGCCGCGGTGATGCGGGTGCGGGTGCGGATCGAGGCGCCGCGCACGGCTGCGTCCATCGCGTTCAGCACGACGAGGCGGGCGTCCTCGACCCAGCAGTCGGAATATTCGAAGGCTTTCGCCGCGTCATCCTTGAGCGGCTTGCCCGCGGCGTCATGGGCGAGGTCGAGCGTGCGCGTCGCCGGCAGGAGCTTGCGGCCGCCGATATGGTCGTAGAGCAAGAGGCCGAGCCGGAGCAGCCAGGCCGGGCGCAGGCCCGCGTGATGCGGCAGCACGAAGCGCAGCGGCGCGATGATGTGCGGTGCGATTGCCCAGAGCCGCTCGCGCTCCATCAGCGCCTCGCGCACCAGCCGGAACTCGTAATGCTCGAGATAGCGCAGCCCGCCATGGATCAGCTTGGTCGAGCGCGAGGAGGTGGCGCTGGCGAGGTCGTCCTGCTCGAACAGAACGACGCAGGCGCCGCGCCCGGCCGCGTCGCGGGCGATGCCGCAGCCATTGATGCCGCCGCCGATGACTGCGAGGTCATAGGGTGCGTCGGGACTCGTGCCGAAGCCGGCGGCGGGCGGGTTGGTTGCGGAAGCCATGCTCGTCTTCTGTTTCGAAGGCGCGCCATCCAAGCGCGCACCGGACGGCGCCGCAAGCCCGCTCCCGTCGCCAATTGGTCGGGGATGCCGATCAGCGACGCTTGACGAAAGCCGGGCCGGGCGGCCACTGGGCGAAGGCAGATGCGGGCAGCCGGATGAACGAGGCAGGACAGGGCCGGGACTGGCGGCGAAGGGCGGCGCGGTTCGAGGCCGCCTTGCGCGCCGTTCTCGAAAATACCGGCGCGGCGATTCTCGCGGCGCTGTTCCTCGTGGTCATGGCCGCGGTGCTGCAACGCTATCTCTTCGGCGGCGGCTTCGTCTGGTCGGACGAGCTGGCGATCTGGCTCAATCTGGCGCTGATCGCGGTTGCCGCGCCGCTCGCCGTCACCGGCACGCTGGCGATGCGGCTCGACGTGCTGGTCCGCCTGCTGCCGGCGGGGCCGCGCCGCCTCGCGGGCGTCGTCGCGGAGGCCGTCGCCTTCCATGGCGCGCTGGTGCTGGCGGCCGGGGGGCTGAGCGTCGCTACGCTGGTCGGCGGGCATTCCACCGTGCTCGGCCTGCCGGAAGCTTTGCGCTTTACCGCCTTCGCCTGCGGCGGCGCGCTCACGCTCGCGGCGCTGTTCCTGCGGGCCGGGCTCGAACGGGGGCTTGCGGATGCCGTGGCGTCGCTCCTGCTCGGCTGCGGCTTCTATGGGCTGGCGCAGCTCTCCTTCGATCTCTTTCCGACGCCGAGCCTCGTCGCGGCGCTGGTGGCGGGCGCGGGGCTCCTGCTCGGCGCGCCGCTCCCCTTCGCGCTCATCGCCGGCGTCTCGCTGACCGGGCCGTTCGGCGGGCTGATGCCGGAGCCGGCGATCGTGCAGACCATGGTCGGCGGCGTCGGCAAGTTCCTGCTGCTGGCGATTCCCTTCTTCCTGCTCGCCGGCGAGGTCCTGACCGAGGGCGGGCTCGCCGAACGGCTGATCCGCTTCGCCGCGACGCTGGTCGGCCACCGGCGGGCGGGGCTGGCGCAGACGGCGCTGGTCGCGAGCGCGCTGTTCTCGGGCGCGTCCGGCTCCTCGGTCGCCAATGCGGCCTTCGGCGCCAAGGTGATGGCGCCGACCTTGGTGGCGCGCGGCTATCCGCCGGCCAATGCGGCGGCGATCGTCGCCGGCGTCTCGATGCTCGACAACATCATCCCGCCCTCGATCGCCTTCCTGATCCTGGCGAGCGCGACCAATCTCTCGGTCGGCGCGCTGCTCGTCGGCGGCTTCGTCGCCGGCGGGGTGCTGACGCTGGCGCTCGCCATCGGCATCCATCTCAGCGTCCGCGGCGTCGTCGACGCGGCGCCGAAGGCGAGCGCGGCCGAGCGGGGCAGGGCGCTGATCGGGGCTGTTCCCGCGATCGGGCTCGGCATCGTCGTGGTCGCCGGCATCCGGCTCGGCATGGTGACGGTGACGGAGGCCTCGGCGCTCGCTGTCGCCTATGCCGTCCTCGCCTGTCTCGCGCTGCGCAGCCTGAACGGGCGCGGCGTCTGGGCGGCCCTGCGCAAATCGTCCGCCGAGGCGGCGGCGATCGGCCTGCTGATCGGGGCCTCGGCGCCCTTCGCCTTCCTGCTCGCGGTCGACCGCGTCTCGGATGAGATGGCCGGGCTCGTCACCCTGCTGGACGCCGGACCATACGCCGTGACGCTTCTCGCCAATCTCGTGCTGCTGGTGGCGGGGCTCTTCCTCGACATCGGCGCCGCGATCCTGCTTCTGGCGCCGCTCCTGCTGCCGGTCGCGGTCGCGGCGGGGCTCGATCCGATCCAGTTCGGCGTGGTGCTGGTGGTCAACCTGATGATCCACGGGCTGACGCCGCCGCTCGGCATCCTGGTCTATGTCGTCAGCGGCATCATGCGGGTGCCGGCGGGGGCGGTGTTCCGGGCGGTGCTGCCGCTTCTGGGCGTGCTCATCGTCGCCCTCATGGTCCTGTCGCTGGGCATGGCTGCGTGGCCCGCGCTTGCGCCGGGGCTCAAGGCGTTGTTCTGATGCCGCCTCTCCCGCCCGGCGCCCGCGCCGTTCCATCGCCTTCGCCCAAGTGCCTCTGGATGCCGATATGATCTTCACCGATATCGCGCGGCGGACCTACAACCATGGCTGGCGGCTCGACCCGATCATCCGCAGCCTGCTCGACACCGATTTCTACAAGCTCCTGATGCTCCAGATGATCCGGGCCTTTCATCCGGAGGTCAGCGTCACCTTCTCGCTGATCAACCGCTCGAAGCATATCCGCCTCGGCGACCTCGTCGACGAGAGCGAATTGAGGGCGCAGCTCGACCATGCCCGCTCGCTGCGCTTCTCCAAGAAGGAGCTGATCTGGCTCTCCGGTAATACGTTCTACGGCAAGACGCAGATGTTCTCGCCGGATTTCATGGCCTGGCTCGCCGATTTCCAGCTGCCCGATTACGAGCTGCGCAAGGTCGACGGCCAGTACGAGCTGCATTTCGACGGCCCGTGGACCCACACCACGATGTGGGAGGTGCCGGCGCTCGCCATCATCAACGAGCTGCGGGCCCGCCGGGTCATGCTCGGCCAGAAGCGCTTCTCGCTCGACGTGCTCTATGCCCGCGCCAAGGCGAAGATGTGGGACAAGGTCGAGCGGCTGCAGAAGCTGCCCAACCTCAGGCTCTCCGATTTCGGCACGCGCCGGCGCCACGGCCATCTCTGGCAGCGCTGGTGCGTCGAAGCGCTGAAGGAGGGCTTGGGCCCGGCCTTCACCGGCACTTCGAACGTGCTGCTCGCGATGGACACCGAGCTCGAGGCGATCGGCACCAATGCGCATGAGCTCCCGATGGTGCTGGCGGCGCTGGCCGATTCGGACGAGGAATTGCTGCGCTCGCCCTATCGCGTGCTCGACGAGTGGCGCCAGGTCTATGGCGGCAACCTCCTGATCGCGCTGCCGGACGCCTTCGGGACCAGGAGCTTCCTGCGCCATGCGCCGGACTGGGTCGCCGACTGGACGGGCTTCCGCCCCGACAGCGCGCCGCCGATCCCGGCCGGCGAGACGATCATGGCCTGGTGGCGCGAGCGCGGCCGCGACCCGCGCGAGAAGATGCTGGTCTTCTCGGACGGGCTCGACGTCGAGGCGATCGAGCGGGTCTATCATCATTTCGACGGCAAGGTGCGCATGGCCTTCGGCTGGGGCACGGACCTGACCAACGATCTCGTCGGCTGCTCGCCCGACGGCTCGCGCGATCTCGACCCGATCTCGCTGGTCTGCAAGGTCACCCGGGCGAACGGCCGCCCCGCGGTGAAGCTCTCCGACAACCCCGAGAAGGTCTCGGGCGATCCGGAAGCCGTCGCGCGCTACCGGCGGGTATTCGGGGGCTGATGCCTGCCGCCTTGCATCGGCGGCCCAAAACCCCTAATGCGACCCGTGTTTCTAGGCCCGAAGGGCCGCCTTCGAGGACAAGGGTGTCATGGCCAAAGAGAAGTTTGCTCGGACGAAGCCGCACTGCAACATTGGAACGATTGGTCATGTTGACCATGGCAAGACGTCTTTGACGGCTGCGATCACGAAGGTTCTGGCTGAGTCTGGCGGGGCGTCGTTCACGGCGTATGACCAGATTGACAAGGCACCTGAGGAGAAGGCTCGCGGGATCACGATCTCGACGTCGCATGTCGAGTACGAGACGGCGAACCGTCACTATGCGCATGTCGACTGCCCCGGGCACGCCGACTATGTGAAGAACATGATCACGGGCGCGGCGCAGATGGACGGCGCGATCCTTGTGGTTTCGTCGGCTGACGGTCCGATGCCGCAGACGCGCGAGCACATCCTGCTGGCGCGTCAGGTGGGTGTTCCGGCGCTTGTGGTGTTCATGAACAAGGTGGACATGGTTGACGATCCGGAGCTTCTCGAGCTTGTCGAGCTCGAGATCCGCGAGCTTCTGTCGAAGTATGATTTCCCCGGCGACGACATTCCGATCACCAAGGGCTCGGCGTTGTGCGCGCTCGAGGATCGCGAGCCTGCGATCGGCCGCGATGCGGTCCTGGCGCTGATGAAGACGGTCGACGAGTACATCCCGCAGCCGGAGCGTCCGATCGACCAGCCGTTCCTGATGCCGGTCGAGGACGTATTCTCGATTTCGGGCCGCGGCACGGTCGTGACGGGCCGCGTCGAGCGCGGGATCGTCAAGGTCGGCGAGGAGATCGAGATCGTCGGTCTGAAGGACACGGTGAAGACGACGGTGACCGGGGTCGAGATGTTCCGCAAGCTTCTGGACCAGGGGCAGGCGGGCGACAACATCGGCGCGCTGTTGCGCGGCACGAAGCGCGAGGACGTGGAGCGCGGCCAGGTCCTGTGCAAGCCGGGCTCGGTGAAGCCGCACACGAAGTTCAAGGCCGAGGCCTATATCCTGACGAAGGAGGAGGGCGGGCGCCACACGCCGTTCTTCACCAACTACCGGCCGCAGTTCTATTTCCGCACGACGGACGTGACCGGCGTGGTGACGCTGCCGGAAGGCACGGAGATGGTGATGCCGGGCGACAACATCTCGATGGAGGTGACGCTGATCGCCCCGATCGCGATGGAGGAGAAGCTGCGCTTCGCCATCCGCGAAGGCGGCCGCACGGTTGGAGCAGGGGTTGTTGCTTCGATCATCGCCTGATCGAACAGGCGCAGGGTTTCGGGAAAGGGCGGTGGCGACACCGCCCTTTTTCTTTGGGGATCATGTCCGCCGCAATCCACGCCGATCAGGTGATATGTCTCAGGAAGAAATCCGGCTCAACGTCTGGTCTTATTGTCAATTAAACAGGTGCTTTGAAGCAAGAACTCGGCTGTCCATTAACTCTTCTAGGAGGACAGTCTCGGTTTTTTCTCGCGAGAACCGTGATTTCAGCGCGGATATATTTATAGCTCCAACGGCATTTCCTTGAAAATTCATCACCGGGACGGAAATGGATATGCTGTCGTAATCTTCCGTCTTCTCTGTAATGGAAAAACCATTCCTGTGGACGGTATTGAAATGTTTCAGGACCGATTCGTCGGACATCACCCCGAACCGGGTCCGCGAATATTCGTTCGAGTTTCTATAGATCCTCAGGATATCACTGTCCGACTTGGACGCGAGCAGCACCTGGCCCGACGCGGCGGAGAGCGCGGCGAAACGCTTTCCGACCGGCAGGTTTACGGAACTGTGATGCGTGCTTGGAATGCTTCTGAGGATGACGACCTCAAGATCGTCCAGTTCGACCCAGGCGACCGTCTCCTGGGTCCTGCGGGCGATTTTCTCCAGGACGGGCGCGATGCGGTCGGCTTCCGTATTTGTTCCGATGACGCTTCTCGCCAGGCTGAGCACCTTGTACGAGACGCTATAGTGCTTGCTGGTGGCGTCGCGGCGCAGGTATCCCAGCTGGTGGAGCGTATAGGTGAAGCGCTGCGCGGCGCTCCTGCCGAGCTTCGTCCGGGCTGCGATCTCGGTTATCGACAAGGATTTCCCGTCGGCATCGAATGCGTTGAGAACCGTCAGCGCGCGCTCCACCGACGTCACGAAGAGCCGGGGATCGGGTTCGGTCGCTCCCGGGGCCTGCTGTCTTCTGGCAGTCGTCAACGCGAAACTCCAATATGGGTCGGTTCAATCCCGACAATCGGGCCCGCTCATCCGTTCGTGCCTCTCCTGAATAGCCTGCGGCCACGGAGTTTGTGAAGGTAGGGCGAAAGACGGCGCCGCCCGTCACGTTAGATAGCCAGGCCGGATTTCTCGTAGTCCCAGCAGCCGCTGGTCTCTCGCGACAGCTCCAGCTTGCGGATACGCTGTGTCGGCGTGCGCGGAAATTCCTCCACGAAAGCGATATATCGCGGCATCTGGAAACGCGGCAGCCGTGGCTCGCACCAACGTATCAGCTCGGACGGCGAAAGATCCGCCCCTTGCGCCTTGCGGACGAATATCTTGATCTCGTCCTCGCCAAGCTCGCTGGGCACCCCGATGAGCGCGACTTCCTCGATCGCCGGATGGTCGAGCAGCACGCGTTCGACTTCCCAGGCCGAGATGTTGATGCCGCGCCGGCGCACCGCGTCCTTGGCCCGTCCCGCGAAGAAGAAATAGCCGTCTTCATCCTGGCGGACGAGGTCGCCGGTGCGAAACCAGTCGCCGCGCATGGTCTCCCGCGTCGCCTTCTCGTTGCGGAAATAGCCGAGGAAATGCAGCCCCGGCACGGTGGCGCGCAGGCACAGCTCCCCCACTTTGCCCGCGGGGCACGGCTCGCCCTTCTCATCGGCCACCATTGCTTCGTACCAGGACAGGGGCTTGCCCACGGAGCCCACCCTGCCGTCCATGTTGATCAGGCAGAAGGTTATCAGCTCGGACAGGCCGTAGCCTTCGCGGATCTGGACGTTGAAGCGTTCTTCGACTGGGCGCCACAGTTCGAGCGGGCAGCCGCCTCCCCAGGCGATGGTCGCGCCATGCGACCTGTCCCCGGGGCTCTCAGGCTGCTTCAGCACCATCGGCAGGACGCTGCCCAGATAGTGGACCCGGGTGGCGCCCACTTCCCTGGCCTGCGCCCAGAAACGGGAGGCGCTGAAACGCTCGACCATGCCAAGCGTCAGCTTGCCCAGCACGGCCGCGATGCACACGGCGACGCCGGCACCATGATGGAGCGATTCCCAGAAAAGCAGCGTCTCTCCCGGTCGGGCGCCCGTCAGGCGCAGCACCGCCATCGGCCCGGCCCGCAAGGTCCGGTCCGACTTCAGTACTCCTTTCGGCGCTCCCGTGGTTCCGGAGCTGGGGGTGATGGCGATGATGTCGTCCGGTCCGGGCGCGACGGCAGGCGCGCGGGGGTCTCCCGCCGCTGCCAGCTCCTCGTAGCGGAGGCCTGCGCGGACACTGGCCGGCAGGCCGGAACGCCAAACGACCGCCTTCAGCCCATGGCTCTCCAGAATCGGGGCGAGCGGCTCCGCATAGGCGCTGTCGGCAATCAGGGCATCGACGGCGAAGGTGCTGAACGGATAGTCGAGGGCCGGCCCCTTGAGGCTCGTGTTGATGGGAATCCTGACCAGGCCGACCTTCGCCAGCGCGAAGATCGTCACGATATGATCGGGATGGCCGGGCAACATGACGCCGACATGATCGCCTTTCTTCAGCCCCAGCCCGAGCAGGGAATTCGCGAGCCGGTTAACCTCCTCGTTCAGCTGGCCGAAGGTGATGCTCTGGCCCTTGAAGGTGCAGTAGACGCGACCCGGATCGGAAACAGCCTCCTCATCCATCGTTTCCCGGAATGTCTTGTCGGGGACATTGGCCATGAGGGTCATCGCGATCTCCAGACGTGGTTGCAGCGTTTCATGCTGCCGGGCGTGACGAGGCGGCGATCTCACCGTCCCTTGAATGTCGGCTTGCGCTTTTCGAGGAAGGCGCGGGTGCCTTCCTGGAGGTCTTCGCTGGTCTCGGCCTTGCGCATCAGCGCGGCGATCTCGGCCGCATGGCCGGCAAGATCACCGATGGCGAGCGCCTGGAAGATGCGTTTGCTGGCATGGATGCTGAGCGGCGCCTTGTCGATCATGCCCGAGCCGAAGGACAGGGCCGCCTCCACGGGATCGGCTTCCGCCAGGCCGTCGAGAAGGCCGCTTGAAAGGCCCGTCGCGGCATCGATGCGCTCACTGCTGAACAGCATGGAACGGGCACGGCTCAGGCCGACCAGCGTCATCAGGCGCGAACATTGCGCGGGCGGATAGGTGACGCCGAGCCTGGATGCGGGAATGCCGAATTCGGCCGTCTTGGCCCCGATGCGAAAATCGCAGCACATAGCCAGGCTCAACCCGCCCCCGATGCAGTAGCCGGAGATTGCGGCTATCACCGGAAAGGGCGCCTCGGTGAGGGCGCCGAAAGCAAGCTGGATGTCACGGGAATAGGCCTCCTCGCGCGTCGGGTCACGGCGCGCGGCGGCGGCGTCCTTGACATCGTCGCCCGCGGAGAAATGCCCTCCCGCTCCGGTCAGGATGGTGAGCCGGGCCGCGTGGGCTGCCCCCGCCGCAGCCAGCGCGGTGCGAAGCCCGCGCCAAGCCTGCTGGTTGCAGGCATTGCGCTTTTCGGGGCGGTTGATCGTTATGAGCGCCACGTGCTCCCGGATCCGGTCGAGCAGGATCTCGCCGTTGTCTCCGAAACGTGCCGAAGCCGGCTTCATGACCGTCCCTCCCGCTCCTGGCCGGGGGGAGGCGGGTGCCGTTCGGAGGTGATGATGAAATAGTCGGCGATCAGCCGCGCGATGTCGGCGATGATCCTGTTGCGTGACGCCATGTCGAGCGGCGAGGCCTTGACGAATATGGCCAGCGCCACCGTGCCCTGTCCTGGCGGCAATGTCAGATAGCCGACATCCACGGCCGTTCCTGCCCCGCTTCCTCCCTTGCTGGCGAAGGGGATGCCGAAGGGCAGCCGGGCTTGCACGCGATCGACGGCGGTGACGGTTCTCGACATGATCTCGAGCAGGGCCCGGCGGGCTGCCTCGCTCACGCCATCGGCTTCCCAGATACGCCGCAGCAGCTCGAGCATGGCTGAGGGCCGGGCCTGGTCGCGCCGGTCGTGGTGGAACGCCGCGTTGGTGCGGTTGCGGGCATCGAGCACATGTTGCGGCTGGCCGGCCAGATACTGGACGACCGACACATCGTCCGGCGGCAATGGCAGTTCATGCAATATGCAAAGCGCCTCACGCATGGTGCGCGTGCATTCGAAATCCGTAACGCCGAGGCGTTTCAGATAGTGGGCGACCGCCTTCGGCCCGCCCGCGACGCGGAAAAGCACGTCCGTCGAGGTGTTGCAGCTTCGGGTGATCATGCCCTCGAGAAGGTTGCGGATCGAAAGCGAGACGCCGGGGCGGAAGAACAGGTCGCCGATGCCGGCGATCTCCGACGGGTTCATCTCCTGCGTTTCGACATCCACCATCCGCTGGAGCGACAAGTCTCCGCGATCGACAGCGTCGAGGATGGCGAGGGCGAGGGCGAGCTTCACGGTGCTGGCCAGCGGATAGATCCGGTCGTCGTTGATCGTGAAGGAGCGCCCGCTTTCCATGTGGCGCGCCGCCACGCCGACCTCCCCTTCGGAGGAAGAGGCGATGCGCCGGATCTCCGCTTCAAGATTGGCCCGCATGGCTTCCTCCGGATTTCGCCTGTCGCAGCGCGGCGAGCAGGCTCTCCAGCGCGCCGGCCCCGTCGATCGCCATGATCCGCCGGATGATCTCGTCGGCATGGGGGGCAGCCACCAGCGAGCGGAATTTCGCGATGATATCGGCGTCGTTGGCCCGGGGAGCCTCCCGCTTGACCGCCCGCTTCCCGAAAGAGCGGCCTTCAGCCGTGCGGATCTCGACGGAGCAGGCGCCTTCCGGATCTGCCGCCGACGGCCGATGCGCCTCGATGGAAACGATCTGCCGCAGCCTGGCGATGCGGGGCTCGGCCGCCAGCGCCGCTGATTGCCACATCGGGCCGGGAGGAATGCGGGCCATCAGCATGGCCAGATTGTGCGGCATGCTGAATTGGAGGCTGACCTGCGTGCGGGGTTTGGGGTTGGCAAAGCGTTGGACCAGGATCGACGGGTCGGCCCGCACGCTGACGCCCGCTATGGAATCGGCGTCGAGATCATGGCGGAGGAGCAACTCGTGCGTCAGGGTCATTGCGTCGTCGAGGAGCCCGCAGCATGGCCACCGCTTGTAGATGACCGCGCGCAGCCTCCACTGCTGGCCCAGATCGGCAGAGAGCGCGGCCGGCGACGGATTGGCGGCGCCGATCATGGTCAGAAGGCCGTTCTCGTCGTCGAGGAGATCGGTCAATCCCGTCGAGCCCGTTTCGGCGAAAAGAGCGCCCATGACCCCGGTCAGCGTCGCCCAGCCCGCGTCGCAATATTTGGTATTGGGCAGCGCCACGGCCTGGGACCATTTTGCGCCGGCAGGGATAGGCGAGTTTGCGCCGGCGAGGCTGAAGGCTTCCACAGCGGTGGTGCCCTGCAGGTTCATGAGGCGGGTCGCCGCCGCGACCGCCGCGTAGACGACCGGCGTGGCGATGCCCCACACGCGGGAAAACTGCTTCTTCCCGTCGATGACGGCAAGATAGGGGCCGATCGCATCCATGACACGGGCACCGGTCTCGAAGCCCGATACCACGGCGGCCATGAAGTCCTGTCCGCTTATGCGCCTTGTGCTGGCGAGTGCCAGCGCCACCGCCACCGCGCCGCAGCCAAAATGCGCGCCGCCATAGCCCTCATTGAAATCCATGAGATCGGCCAGACGCGCATAAAGATAGGAATCGGCGGCGATGCCGGGCGAGAGGAAACCCGCTGCCGCCTCGATCGCCGGCGCGCAGTCCGTCGCCCTCGCGGCAATGATGCAGCCGATCGTGTCGAGCACCATGCGCCTGGCCTCCGCAAGGACGTCGGGCGGAATCGCATCGTAAGGCAGGGCTGCGGCATAGTGGATGAGGTCGGCATGAGGGTACATGGTTCGCTCGCAAAACGTGGCGGCTCGGCTGGCGCGTGGTCCTGATCTCCGCGGGGGTGCCTTCAACTCTCGCTGCTTGGGCTTCGGCTGGAGCGAACAACGGCACGGCCATGCCTGGAAATCAGCAAGCGAGTCCAAGATTTAATCGATATACGATTTTAATAATTGATAGTTAGATGCCAAATTTTTCGCCTGTCAAGTGGCGGCCACGGCGACTGTGCAGGCAATGGCAGCTTGACAGTGTTCGCGTTTGAATGTTCAAATCGCAATGTTGATAATTGCAATTCAATAAAAACTCATGCGGCCCCTATGCTCGACCACCTGTTTTCCAGTCGTGGCTGCCGCTGTCACGAGACCTGTCCGGGTGCCGACGCCGCAGGTCGCGCATAAGCACATTTCCGCACAGGCCGCCGAACGAAGCCTGCCGATTGCCGCGCCCTTTGATTTTAACGGCCGATGGAGGCGTGGGGCCTCATGTCGATCATCAGGGAGGAAGAAATGTACAGACGCATTGGAGCCGGTCTTCTATCCGCAAGTCTCGCCGTCATATCCTCGATGGGCATGGCCTCCGCTCAGACGCTCACGATCGGGCTTGCCGCCGAGCCGACCTCGATGGACCCGCATTTCGTCAATCTCACTCCGAATAATTCCCTCACCCAGCACATCTTCCCGCCGCTGATGGAGCGCGATGCGCAGTCCAGGCTGATGCCGGGCCTCGCCACCAAATGGGAGCCGGTCGACGATACGACCTGGCGCATCACCTTGCGGCAGGGGGTGACCTTCTCCAATGGCGAAGCTTTCACCGCCCGCGACGTGATCTACACGATCTGCCGGGTGCCGCAGGTGCCTGAATCGCCGTCGCCCTTCACGCAGTTCACCAGCGCCATCACCGGCATGAAGGCCGAGAGCGATCATGTCCTGCTGGTCTCGACCAAGGAGCCGACGCCGCTTTTGCCCGCGAACCTGTCCAATATCGGCATCTTGTCCGCCTCGGCCTCCGGCGGTGAAAAGCAGATCACCTTCAACACCAAGGGGTGTGAAGGCTTTGGAAAGCCGCCGGTCTCGACGGCCTTCGGCAATCCCGGCTTCGCGATCGGCGCCGGTCCCTACCGTCTCGTGAGCTTCGCCCGCGGCGAGACGATCAAGCTGGAGCGCAATCCCAAATACTGGGGCACGGCGCCGAAGTGGGAAACCTTGGTCTTTCGTCCGCTGACCAATGCGGGCGCGCGCGTCGCAGCCCTTCTGGCCGGAGAAGTCGATCTGATCGAGAACCCGCCGACGCAGGACCTCGACAAGATCAATGGCGCCGGCTTCACCATCTCGTCGGGCCTGTCGAGCCGGGTGATCTTCATCGCGCTCGATCAGGGCCCGGCCCCGACACCCGGCATCGCCGGCGACAAGAACCCCTTGCAGGACGCGCGGGTGCGCGAAGCCCTGTCCATCGCGATCGATCGCGGGGCGATCCGCGACCGTCTGATGCGGGGCCAGTCCGAACCTGCGGGGCAGCTCCTGCCTTGGCCCTTGTTCGGCGCCGAGGAATCGCGGGGGGCGGTTTCCTTCAACCCCGACCGTGCCCGCGCGCTCCTGGCCGAGGCTGGCTATCCGAACGGCTTCCGGATCGTCCTGGGCGGCCCGAACGACCGCTATGTCAACGACGGCCAGATCATACAGGCGGTCGCCCAGATGTGGTCCCGCGTGGGCGTGCGCACGGAGGTGGACGCGAAAACTTTCACGACCTTCCTCACCGACCGCAACGCATTCAAATATTCGGCGTATCTGCTCGGCCTCGTCGTGACGACGGGTGAGATGTCGATGCCGCTGCGCACCCTGATGACCACCCGCGATGCCTCCCGCGGCCTGGGCGCGACCAATTATTTCCGCTACTCCAACCCCGAGGTGGACAAGACCTTGCTGACCGCGCTGGCCACCGTCGACGATGCCAGGCGCGAGAAGCTGCTGCAGAAGGCATCCGCATTGGCCATGGATGATCATGGGATCATCCCGCTGCATTTCGAGCTGTCGTCCTGGGCGTTGAAGCCCGGCCTCAAATATGAGCCGCGCATCGATCAGCATACGCTGGGCTTCATGGTCACATCGTCGAACTGAGCTCGACGTTTCGCGATGGCAAGGCGCTGCCTCGGTAGTCGGAGCGGGCCGGGCAGCGCTTTCCTTCCATCGGGTTTTGCCGCCGGAGCACTGAAGTGGCAGCGTATTTCCTGCGACGATTGGGGCAGAGCCTGCTTGCCGTTATCGCGATGGCCGCCCTCGTCTTCGTGGGCGTCTACGCCATCGGCAACCCGATCGACATCCTGATCAGCCCCGACGCGACCGAGAACGACCGGCTGCAGACGATCGCGCGCCTCGGGCTGGACCGGCCGCTCTGGGAGCAGTTCTTCAGCTATTTCGGGAACCTGCTGCGCGGCGATTTCGGCAATTCCTTCGTGTTCGGCGACAGCGCGATGAGCGTGATCCTGCAACGCCTGCCCGCGACGATGGAGCTGGCATTGCTCGCCCTGCTGCTCGCCATCGTCATCGGCGTGCCGCTCGGCGTGCTGGCCGGCCTCTATCCGGACTCGATCGGGGGCCGCTCCATCATGGCCGGTTCCATCCTGGGCTTTTCGCTGCCGAATTTCTGGCAGGGGCTGATGCTGATCCTGATCTTCGGGGTCTATCTCGGCTGGCTGCCCTCGGGCGGGCGCGGCCCCACCACGGAACTTTTTGGGATACGGGTCAGCTTCCTGTCGCTCGAGGGGCTGAAATACATGGTCCTGCCCTCGATCAACCTGGCGCTTTTCAAGATGGCGCTGGTGATCCGGCTGGCGCGCGCCGGCACCAGGGAGGTGATGATGCAGGACTACATCAAGTTCGCGCGCGCCAAGGGCCTTTCCAGAAGCCGTCTCGTGACGGTCCATGTGCTCAAGAACATCATGATTCCGATCGTGACCGTCCTGGGGCTCGAACTGGGCTCGATGATCGCCTTTGCCGTCATCACCGAGACGGTGTTCTCCTGGCCGGGCATGGGCAAGCTTTTGATCGACTCGATCAACCGGCTCGATCGGCCGGTGATCGTGGCCTATCTGATGCTGATCGTCGTCATCTTCGTCATCATCAATTTCCTGGTGGACCTGCTTTATTCGGCGCTCGACCCTCGTGTCCGGCTGATGCAGCGGGGCGCGCAGTGAGATGACGAATACCGCCCTCGACGCTGCGAAAAGACCCGTTCGGGCGGTCAGCCCGCTTCGCGCGGCCTTGCGCGAATTCGTCGCGAGCCGGCTGGCGGTGCTCAGCCTCGTCGTCATCGCGCTGATCGTGGGGGCCGCGATCCTCGCGCCGTGGATCGCGCCGCAAAACCCCTACGACCTCGCCGGGCTCGACATCATGGACAACAACCTGCCGCCCGGATCCCAGAGCATGTCGGGCCTGACCTATTGGCTCGGCACCGACAACCAGGGCCGCGACATGCTGTCGGCGATCTTCTTCGGGCTGCGCACCTCGCTGGTCGTGGCGGGCCTGGCGACCTGCCTGGCGCTCGCCATGGGCATGGCGCTCGGCATCGCCGCGGCCTATTTCGGCGGCAGGACCGACACGACGATCATGCGCATCGTCGACCTGCAATTGTCCTTTCCCGCGATCCTCGTGGCGCTGATCCTGCTGGCGATCCTCGGCAAGGGCGTCGACAAGGTGGTGATCGCGCTCGTCATCGCGCAATGGGCCTATTACGCGCGCACCGTGCGCGGCTCCGCCCTGGTCGAGCGCCAGCGCGACTACATCGCCGCCGCGCGCGGACTGGGTCTCGGCCATGCGCGGGTGATGTTTCGCCATCTGCTGCCGAACTGCCTGCCGCCATTGATCGTCGTGGCGACCATGCTGGTTGCGCAGGCGATCGCGCTGGAGGCGACCCTGTCCTTCCTCGGCGTCGGCGTGCCGGTGACGGAGCCGTCGCTCGGCCTTCTGATCGCCAACGGCTACTCCTACATGCTGTCGGGCGTCTATTGGGTCAGCGTCTATCCGGGCATCGCGCTTCTGGTGACGATCGTCACCATCAACCTCGTGGGCGACCAGCTTCGCGATGTGCTCAACCCTCGGCTGAGGCGTTGACCATGAGCCGGATTCTCGAGGTCCAGGACCTGAAGACGCATTTTTTCACGAGTCTCGGCACCGTCCGGGCCGTGGATGGGGTCAGCTTTACCGTCGAGCGCGGCGAGGTGCTGGGGCTGGTCGGCGAGAGCGGGTCGGGAAAGTCGGCGACCGGCTTCTCGATCCTCAACCTGATTGATCCGCCCGGCCGGATCGCCGGCGGCCGCATCCTGTATCGCGGCCGGGACCTTGCCAATTGTTCCGAGCGCGACTGGCAGAAGATCCGCGGCCGGCACATCGCGATGATCTTCCAGGATCCGATGATGACCCTGAACCCGGTGCTGAAGATCTCGACCCAGATGATCGAGGCCGTGCAGGCTCACGAGAGCATCTCCAGGGCCGCCGCGCGGGAGCGTTGCCGCCAGGCGCTGGCCCGTGTCGGCATTCCCTCTCCCGATGAACGGCTGGAGGCCTATCCGCACCAGTTCTCGGGCGGCATGCGCCAGCGGGTGGCGATCGCGATCGCGCTCCTGCACGATCCCGACCTCATCATCGCGGACGAGCCCACGACGGCGCTCGACGTGACCATCCAGGCGCAGATCCTGTTCGAGGTGCAGAAGCTCGCCGACCAGTCCGGCACGGCGATGATCTGGATCACGCATGATCTCAGCGTCGTCTCCAGCCTGGCCGACACGCTCGCCGTGATGTATGCGGGCAAGATCGTGGAACAGGGACCCGCGCCGCAGGTCGTGTCCCGGCCGATGCATCCCTATACCAGCGGCCTGATCGATTCGATCCCGAGCCGCAACAGGCGCGGCGCCGACCTCAGGCAGATACCGGGCATGGCGCCCTCGATCCTCGACCTGCCCGAGGGATGCGCCTTCCGCCCGCGCTGCTTTCGCGCTTCCGAGGCCTGCCTGGCCGTGCCGCCCATGCGGGAGCTTCGTTCCGGGCAGAGCGCGCGATGCTTCCATCCGCTCGACCCGGGCGCCGGGGCCGGCGCATGAGGCATCCGCTGGTCTCGGTCAGGAACCTGACGAAGCGTTTCACGGTCCAGCAGGATGCGGCCGAGGCATTCGCCGTCCGCATCGGGCTGGCCGCCGCGCCGTCGACCGTTCACGCGGTCGATGATGTCAGCATGGACATCGCGCAGGGCGAGGTCGTGGGGCTGGTCGGCGAATCCGGCTCGGGCAAGTCCACGATCGGGCGCATGATCGCCGGCCTCCTGGCGCCCAGCTCGGGGCAGATCGCGTTCGACGGCGCCGATATCACGCAGCCCGGGCGGTCGGCGAAATCAGCCGCGCTCCAGATCCAGATGATCTTCCAGGACCCGATGTCCTTGCTGAACCCGCGCATGCGCATCCGCGACTGCATCGCCGAAGCACCCCTCTATCACGGGCTCATCCGGCGGGCCGAGGTCGATGGCTTCGTCGACGAGATGCTGACGCGCGTGGGGCTCGACCCGTCCGTGCGCGACCGCTATCCGCATCAGTTTTCGGGCGGGCAGCGGCAGCGCGTCGTCATTGCGCGTGCGCTCGCCGTCAATCCCCGGTTCCTGATCTGCGACGAATCCATCGCCGCGCTCGACGTGTCGATCCAGGCCCAGGTCTTGAACCTGTTCATGCGCCTGCGCCGCGAGCTCGACCTGAGCTACCTGTTCATCAGCCATGATCTCGGGGTCGTCGAGCATATTTCGGACCGGGTCGTGATCCTCTATCTCGGCCGCGTGGTCGAGGTTGCGCCGACCGGGGAGCTGTTCGCCGCCCCGCTGCATCCCTATACGCGGGCGCTGCTCGACGAGGTGCCGCGCCTGTCGATGGAAAAGCGCCGCTTCCAGCCGATCAAGGGCGAAATCCCCTCGCCGATGCAGCCGCCGCCCGGTTGCCATTTCCATACCCGCTGCCCGTTGGCCGGCCCGCGCTGCTCACGCGAGATCCCCCGGCTGCAACGGACGGGCGCGCGCGCCGTGGCTTGCCACATCGATGACGGGGGAACGGCGTAGCCGGCGATTTTCGGCCCACCGAAGGCAGGCGGGCCAGATCGAAGTAAGGATAAAGGCTCATCATGATCAGGATCGGCATCGACATAGGCGGGACGTTCACCGATTTCGCGGTGTGGAACGATCGCGGCGGGCATGCGCATCTCCTCACCTTCAAGGTGCCGTCCACGCCGCCCCATTTCGACGAGGCCTTCAAGACCGGGGTCGAGCGCATCCTCGAAACCATCGCTCCCGAGCCCGGGGAGACCGTGATCGTCGTGCATGGCACGACGGTCAGCACCAATCAGGTCATCGAGCGTTCCGGCCCCCCGATAGCCCTGCTGGTGACGGCAGGGTTCAAGGACGTCCTGGAGGTGCAGAGGCTGCGCCTCCGGAACGCGCTGAACATGCTGGAGACGAGAATAAAGCCTCTCGTGGAAAGGAACTTCGTCAAGGAGATCAAGGAGCGGACCCTGCATGACGGGTCGATCCTGCTCCCGATCGACGAGGCGGACGTGCTTGCCGCCGCGGGCGAAGCCATCGCGGCCGGAGCCACGGGGATCGCGATCGCATTCCACCACAGCTTTCGCAACGACAGCCACGAAAAGCGCGCGCGCGAGATGATCCGCGCCCGCTTTCCGGCGATGGATGTCACGATTTCCTCCGAAATCTGGCCGCGCATGGGCGAATACGAGCGCGCGACCGTTGCCGTGCTCAATGCCTATGTCAAGGAACGGATGGATGCCTATCTGACCTCGATCGACCGGTATCTGTCGGCCAGGCTCGATGGGCAGCGCCTGTTCATCATGCGCTCGAACGGCGGGGCGATGTCGGCGCAGGAGGCCGCCGCCTTTCCCGTGCACACGCTGCTGTCGGGGCCCGCATCGGGCGTTACCGCCGCGCAGTTCGTCGGCCGCTCGGTCAGCGACGAGAAGCTGCTGACGCTGGACATGGGCGGGACCAGCACGGATGTGTCGCTGATCCAGAACGATCGCCCGACCGTCTCGAACAATGCCGAGGTCGGCGATTTTCCGCTGATCATGCCGGTCACCGGCATCGAGGCGATCGGAGCCGGCGGCGGCTCGATCGCCTGGCTGGACAGCGGCGTCCTGAGGATGGGCCCGAGAAGCGCCGGCGCCTATCCGGGCCCCGCCTGCTTCGGCAGGGGCGGCACGCAACCCACGCTCACGGATGCCTATCTCATCTGCAATTATCTCGATCCGGAGAGCTTCCTGGGAGGCCGGATGAAGCTCGACCGATCCGCGGCCGAGGCCGCCATGCGGCCTCTGGCAGCGGCGCTTCGCCTCGGTGTCACGCAGGCGGCCGAGGCCTGCATCACGGTGGCGACCTCGAACATGGTCGCCGGCGTCCTTCCCTATCTGGCGCGATACGGGGTCGATCCCGAGGATGCCACGCTCGTCCTGTTCGGTGGAGGCGGTGCTCTCCATGGACCCCTGCTTGCCGAGGAGATCGGCGTCAAGCGCATCCTGATCCCGAGCCTGCCCTCGGTCTTCTGCGCCTTTGGCGGGCTGGTCTCCAACCTGGTGCACGACACGATCACCAGCGTCCGCGGCGTTCCGGTGGTGCGCGACACGCTGGTCGATCTCTATGACAAGCTCGTCGGCGAAGCCGAAGCTTGGCTTTCCGCCCAGACCTCTCCCGACCAGATATCCGGGACGCTCTTCGAGTACTGGGCGGAGATGGCCTATGAGGGCCAGTCGTTCCAGATCGACGTGATGCTCGACGAGAAGGACGTCCGCGCCGGTGATCTGGCGAATGTCCGACGGGCGTTTCATGCCGAGCATGACCGCCTTTACGGCCATTCCGAGCCGGAGGCCTCCGTGCAGTTCACGGAGCTGCGCGTGCGCATTCGCGGCGTGCTGGCGATGCCGCAGCATGATTTCCGCCCTCCGCCTAGGCAGAACGCCGCGCCGCCGTCGGGGGCCGGGCGGATGCGTCATGTCGATTGGGGCGACGGGCAGGCCGGGCCCACCCGGATCCGGAACTACGCAGATCTGGATCCCGGCGAGGAGGTTCAGGGGCCGGCCATCATCGAACAGTCCGACACGACGATCGTGGTCCCCTCGTCGTTCACGGCCCGGATGCGGGAATCGGGCGTCATCGTCATGTCGGTCAAGGGCTGAGAACATGGATGAGATGAGAGCTGCGATCCTGTCCAACCGCTTCAACGCGATCGTCGAGGAAGCGTCGACCACCCTGTACAGGACGGCCAAGACGACCTTCGTCAAGGTGGTGCAGGATTATCAATGCGCCATGGCGACCCTGGACGGAGAGATGTTCGCCTATCCGCTGCAATCGGGCGTCACATCGATCATCGGCGCGCCCCTTCAGAAGACCCTGTCGATGTTCAGGCAGGAGGAATGGCAGGAAGGGGACTGCGTGATCACCAACGATCCTTTCAGCACGGAAGGATTGCTGACGCATATCATGGACATAACGCTGATCCGGCCGATCTTTGTCGAAGGCAGGCTGATCGCGTTCGGATGGGCCTTCGTTCACGCGACCGATGTGGGCGGCGCAGTGCCGGGAAGCATTTCCCCCCACTTCACCGAGGTTTTCCAGGAAGGCCTGCGGGTGAGGCCGATGAAGCTCTACAGGGCCGGCGTGCTGAACGAGGATATCCGGGACATCTATCTCGACAACAGCCGGATCCCCGAGGAGATGTGGGGCGATCTCAAGGCGATGCTCGGCTCGCTGGTAGGGATGGAAAGACGCATGGTCCAGCTCTGCAGGCGCTATGGCCAGGATGCCGTGCGCGCGGGGATGGACGATGTCCTGTCCTTCGCGGAGGAAAAGGCCCGCTCGGTGATCAAGGGCATCCCCGACGGGGTCTACAGGTTTCCGGACTATCTCGAGGGGATAGAGGACGGCGAGTTCTCCCTGATCAATTGCGAGATGACCGTCGAGGGCGACGAGGTCACCTTCGATTTCCGGGGGACCGACCCCCAGATCCCCGCCGCCTACAACCTCACCAGCGGATCGCGAACGCATTCCCAGCTCGTCCAGGCGATGGTGTCCTATGTCCTGACGGTGGAGCCGACGACGCCGCGCAACACCGGTATCCTGCGGCCGATCAAGACCAGGACACCGAAAGGCACCATCCTGAACGCGGAATTTCCGGCGGCGGGCGGCGCCCGGGTGGCGAGCAACAACCGGGTGTTCGACACCATTATCGGCTGCCTCGACCAGGCGGTCCCGGGTGGCATCGGGGCGGCCGGCGCCGGGATGCTCGGGATCATCGTGGTCGGCCAGCCCGATCGCCGCACCGGCCACAACCGCGTGAACGTGGTCAACCCGATCTGCGGCGGCGGGGGCGGGCGAAACGGCCGGGACGGCGTCGATGCCACGGATGTCCGTTACGGCACGTTGAAGAACATCCCGGCGGAGTTCATCGAGGTCGAGACCTTCCTGCGGATACGCTCCTATCGGCTGGTTCCCGATTCCCAGGGCGCCGGCAAGTGGCGGGGAGGGGCTGCGATCTCCATCGAATTCGAGAATACCGGGCCCAGGGCCACGATCACGGTGCGCGGCCTGAACCGGTTTCATTTTCGCCCATGGGGCGTGGATGGCGGGCAGGCGGGCTGTCTGACCGAGGTTCTGGCCAATCCGGGGACGGACCGGGAGCGCTCGATCGGCAAGATCACGGTGCATGTGATGGAGACGGGGGATGTCCTTCGCATCACCTCCTCCGCGGGGGGAGGGTTTGGCGATCCTCTCGCCCGCGACGCGGCCTCCGTGATGGCGGACATGCGCGGCGGGCTCCTGACGGCTGAAGAGGCCTCCAACTCATACGGCATCGTCACCGATGAAGACGGACGGCTCGACGAAGCGGCGACGGCGGCGCTTCGGATGCGTCGAAGCCGGGAGGGCAAGCCGTCGCAGGGATTTGTCTGGGGAGCGGAAAGAGATGCGCAGGATCGGCTCTGGCCTCCGTCACTTCGCGCATCCCTTGCAGAAGAAGCGTTGAAGGAACATCCACGCAGGCGGCATCTGCTGGTCTCTCGCGTTTGTGAGGAGGTCAGGAGGAGCGGCCAGCCCGTGAAGCCGGAGATTCTGACGGAACTTCTGGGTAGGTATAGAAATGACAGCTATAGGCATTGAAATAATCATCTGATAGCGCCTAATTACCTGGATGTTATCTAATTTAATCTATCATTAAATCTTGTCGGAGTCGTCATGGAATCTGCGTTCGTCCTTCAGGAAAGCCGTCAGGGGATATCGCTCATCACGCTGAATCGGCCGAAAGTCCTGAATGCGTGGCATGCCCCGATGCGGGCCATGCTGATCGAGGCGCTGGCCAAGGCCGAGGCTGATCCGGACATCGGCGCGATCGTGATCACCGGCGCCGGCGACAGGGCCTTCAGCGCCGGGTAGGATCTCAATGAAACCAAGACATTCGATCCTGACCGGGCCGAAGAATGGATCGAGGAATGGGACCTGCTCTATGGCCTGATCCGTTCTCTTTCGAAGCCGCTGGTGATGGCGCTCAACGGCGTCGCGGCCGGCTCGGCCTTTCAGGTCGCGCTGCTCGGCGATCTGCGTGTCGGGCACGCCGGCGTCACCATGGGGCAGCCGGAGATCAATTCCGGTATCGCCAGCGTCACGGGTCCATGGATCATGCGCGAGATCCTCGGCATTGCGCGGACGACCGATCTGGCCCTCACGGGGCGGATGATGGGCGCGCAGGAGGCGTTCGACATCGGCCTGCTCAGCCGGATCGCCCCGGAGGGCAAGGTTCTGGAGGAAGCGCTGGCGCTGGCCGCTCAGCTCGCCGCCAAGCCTCCGATCGCGATGCGGCTCACCAAGGCATGGCTGCGCGAGATGACCGAACCGGCCTTCCGCCAGGCGATCGACGCGGCTGTCCGCATCCACCGCGAGGCTTATGGGACGGGCGAGCCGGGACGCATGATGGAGCGCTTCCTGAGCAGTCGCGCCCGCGGCAAAAATGGCCCGTCCTGAGACGACGCCGATGCGAGGCGCGATTTCGACTTGAAATGCGTTGCGCCTTGGGGCACATCACGCCCACCTGCAGGGGTATAGCTCAGTTGGTAGAGCGGCGGTCTCCAAAACCGCAGGTCGCGGGTTCGAGCCCTGCTGCCCCTGCCAGCCGCCTTTCTGGCGGCCGATGCGCTCCGGGCCGGCTGGCAAGGCGCCTCATGACCCAGAACATCTACGACGACGAGACCTTCTTTGCGGGCTACAGCCGGCTGCCGCGCTCGATCCACGGGCTGGACGGGGCGCCGGAATGGCCGGTGCTGCGCGGAATGCTGCCGCAGCTCGCCGGCAGGAAGGTGCTCGATCTCGGCTGCGGCTTCGGCTGGTTCTGCCGCTTTGCGGCGGGCGAGGGGGCTGCGAGCGTCCTTGGCGTTGACGTCTCCGAGAAAATGCTGGAACGGGCGCAACGCGAGACGGACGATTCCCGCGTCAGCTACGAGCGCGCCGATCTCGAACGTTATACCCCGCCCGCGGATGCCTTCGATCTCGCCTACAGCTCGCTCGCCTTCCACTATATCGAGGATCTCGCCGGGCTCTTCGGGCAGGTCCATGCGGCTCTGAAGCCGGGCGGGGCGCTGGTTTGCTCGGTCGAGCATCCGATCATGACCGCGCCCACGCGGCAGGAATGGCTCACCGACGCGGACGGCCGGGCGGCATGGCCGGTCAACGGCTATCTCGACGAGGGCAGGCGGGTCAGCAACTGGCTCACCGAGGGCGTGGTCAAGCGCCACCGCGCCGTCGCGACCCATCTCGATCTGCTGCTGGGGGCGGGCTTCAGGCTGGACAGGCTGGTCGAATGGGCGCCGAGCCCGGAGCAGGTCACCGCCGAGCCTGCCTGGACGAGGGAGCGGGAACGGCCCTTCTTCCTGCTGATCGCGGCGGCGCGGAGCTGACGGATAACCGACAAGGCTCTTGGCTAACGGCGCCAAGCGATGTAAGAGGCATGCGATGACGGCGCGCGACCCTCCCCGGGTTCCGCGCCGCGAATGTTTCAGGACGGCCGAATCGGGCCCGCGGCAGATCGCGGGCCGGCTCGGAACCCGAGGTGGTCCATGGCGAAATCCAATCCCTTCCAGTTCCTGCAGGAAGTGCGCTCCGAGGGCTCCAAGGTCACCTGGCCTTCGCGCCGCGAGACATTGATCACCACGGGCCTCGTGCTCGCCATGATCGTGCTCTCCAGCCTGTTCTTCCTCTTCACCGACACCGTCATCCGCTGGGTGCTCGGCCTCATCCTCGGCGCCCGTTAAACGGAATTACGCACGTGAGCACCCGCTGGTACATCGTCCACGCCTATTCGAACTTCGAGAACAAGGTCGCCCAGTCGATCCGCGACCAGGCCGCGCAGCGCAACCTCGCCGACAAGTTCGAGGAGGTTCTGGTGCCGACCGAGAAGGTCGTCGAGGTTCGCCGCGGCCGCAAGGTCGATACCGAGCGCAAGTTCTTCCCCGGCTACGTGCTGGTGAAGTGCGAGATGACCGACGAGGTCTACCACCTGATCAAGAACACGCCGAAGGTCACCGGCTTCCTGGGCGCCGACAAGGCCAAGCCGATGCCGATCCCCGAGCATGAGGCGATGCGGATCAAGGGCCAGGTCGCCGAGGGCATCGAGCGGCCCAAGCCCACGATCGTTTTCGAGGTCGGCGAGCAGGTCAAGGTCGCGGACGGGCCGTTCGCCTCCTTCAACGGCGTCGTCGAGGATGTCGACCATGCCCGCGCCCGCCTCAAGGTCGCGGTCTCGATCTTCGGCCGCGCCACGCCGGTCGAGCTCGAATACGGGCAGGTCGAGAAGCTCTGAGCAACCGGCGTTCGGCTTTGATCTCGATCAGTTCGAGCCGCGCTCGCCCCTGTTAACACCCCAATGGGCCGGGTGGCCCCGCCATCCCCATAGGAGACCTGAATGCTGCATATCGACCTGCCGACCAGGGCCGACATCGAGAAGCTCGCCGGCTGGAACGGAAGCCCCGCCGTCTCGATCTACATGCGCACGACGCCGGTCACGCAGGATACCAAGGCCGAGCGGATCACGCTGAAGAACCTGCTCGGCCAGGCCGTTGCCGAGATGGAGCAGGCCGGTATCGCCAAGCGCACGATCGCGCCGCTGGCCGAGGGCATCGGGGCGCTGGTCGACGACGAGGATTTCTGGGCGGAGCAGGCCAACAGCCTGGCGATCTTCGCCAATGAAGCCGGCGTGCTGACCTATCGCCTGCCGAACCATCTCGGCGATCTCGTCGAGGTCTCGGACCGCTTCCATCTGAAGCCGTTGATCCGCTCAGTCACCTTCCCGCATCACGCCTATGTGCTGGCGATCGGCGCCGGCAATGTGCGTCTGGTCGAGGTTTCGCCCGATCTGCCGCCGCATCCGGTCAAGGTGCCCGATCTGCCGCGCGATGCCGGCCAGGTGCTCGGGCGCAGCATGCATGGCAGCCGTACCGGCGACATGATGAGCAGCGAGGGCTCGAGCGAGCACAACTCGCTGACGCGCTTCGCCCGTGCCGTCGACAAGGCGTTGCGGCCGGTGCTGAGCGGCGGCGAGCGCCCGCTGATCGTCGCCGCGGCCGAGCCGCTGGCCTCGATCTTCAAGAATGTCTGCAGCTATCCGCATCTGGCCGGGGAGGTGATCGCCGGCAGCGCCGACCATACGCCCGATCACGAGATCGCGGCCGCGGCGCGCAAGGTGCTCGATTCGCTCTATGCGGCCGATCTTGCCGCCCTGGCCGATCTCTACGGCCAGCGCGCTTCGCAGGGCCGCGCCACCGGCGACGTCGCCCAGGCTGCGCGGGCGGCGACGTTCGGTGCGGTCGAGACCCTGATCTTCGACATGGATTCCACGGTTCCGGGCACCGTGGCCGACGAGGACGGCGCGGTGACCTTCGCGGCTGCGGCCGATGCGGTGAATTACGGTGTCGTCGACGAGATCGTGCGCCGGGCCATGCGCTCCGGCGCCCGCGTCGTCGCCGCCCGCCGCGGCGAGATTCCGGGCGGCGGCGAGCTCGCCGCGATCCTGCGCTATCCGCTCTGACGCTTCCGTCCGGGCTTCCCTTCGGCGTCGCCTTATGTCATAGGGCACGCCTCAACCGCGTGGGAGGCGTGCCGGTCGCCAGCCGGATCACAGGCGCCGCACCACGCACTGCAACCACCCCGGCCCCCGGCTGAAGAGCGTCGCGGGCAGGGGCGTCGTCGTTCCGAAAGGCAGCGGAGCGGACGGCAGGAGCAGCCATCATGGCGAAGAAGATCACGGGCTACGTGAAGCTTCAGGTTCCGGCGGGCGCGGCCAATCCGTCGCCGCCGATCGGTCCCGCGCTCGGTCAGCGCGGCCTCAACATCATGGAATTCTGCAAGGCCTTCAACGCGAAGACCCAGCAGATGGAGAAGGGCATGCCGATCCCGGTGATCATCACCGCGTATCAGGACCGCTCCTTCACCTTCGAGATGAAGCAGCCGCCGGTGTCCTACTGGCTGAAGAAGGCCGCCGGCCTCACCTCCGGCTCGAAGACGCCCGGCCGCGGCGGCCATGCCGGCAAGGTCACCGCCGCGCAGATCAACGAGATCGCCGAGAAGAAGATGGCCGATCTCAACTGCGACAGCGTCGAAGCGGCTTCGACCATGATCCGTGGCTCGGCCCGCTCGATGGGCCTGGACGTCGTGGGCTGAGGGGAGGCTGACAATGGCACATGTGGGAAAGCGCGTCGTCAAGGGCCGTGAAGGCATCGACCGCACCAAGCTCTATCCGCTCGATCAGGCGGTCACGCTCGTCAAGGAGCGCGCCAGCGCGAAGTTCGACGAGACCGTCGAGATCGCGATGAATCTCGGCGTCGATCCGCGCCACGCCGACCAGATGGTCCGCGGCGTCTGCAACCTGCCGAACGGGTCGGGCCGCACGCTGCGCGTCGCCGTCTTCGCCCGTGGGGCCAAGGCGGACGAGGCCAAGGCGGCCGGTGCCGACGTCGTCGGCGCCGAGGAACTGGTCGAGACCGTCCAGAAGGGCGAGATCAACTTCGACCGCTGCATCGCGACCCCGGACATGATGGGTCTGGTCGGCCGCCTCGGCAAGGTGCTCGGGCCGCGCGGCCTGATGCCGAATCCGCGCGTCGGCACCGTCACCATGGACGTGACCGCGGCGGTGGCCGCCTCGAAGGGCGGCTCGGTCGAGTTCCGCGTCGAGAAGGCCGGCATCGTCCATGCGGCGGTCGGCAAGGCCTCGTTCTCGGCCGAGAAGCTCTCGGAGAACATCAAGGCCTTCGTCGACTCGGTCGCCAAGGCGAAGCCCGCCGGCGCCAAGGGCACCTATATCCAGCGCGTCGCGTTGTCCTCGACCATGGGGCCGGGCGTCAAGATCGAGCCGAACACCGTCATCGGCGGCTGATGCGCTCGAGGAGGGCGGCCGGATCGCCGGCCGCCTCCCGCTCTTGATTTCATTCTGTCAAGAGCCTACTTGGCAGGAGCAGGCGAAGGCGCTATACGCACGCCTGTTTCCATGAGTGACAGGGCTCCAGCGTGCTCGGCACGAGGGGGTCCGTTCGCGTTTTCGGTGGATTTTCACCGAGAAATGGGTGTTTCGGGCCAGGAAGAGCGATCTTTCGGGCGAGAATCACCCGAAGTCCTGTCTGAGACTGCAGGTGCGCTTCGGATTCGTCCGGGGGCATAATTTCGTCAAGAGACCTGCATAGACGGTGCAAGAGCTCAAGCTTCCGGATCGCGAGATCCGGAAAAGAGGTTCGAACCATCTCGCCCGGTCGCGGCCTTCACGGGCTCGGGAGCGGGGACAGGGCACCAAGCGTCGCTGTGCGGGGCGCCGGTGTCAACCGGGGTTCCGGAGAGCGGCATTTGCAACCGGCGGCGAGCCTTCAAAGCTTGTCGCCTACCGGAGAGAGCCCAGTGGATAAAGCGGCAAAAAAAGATGCCGTCGCGTCGCTGAACGGTGTGTTTGCGAACACGTCGGTCGTCGTCGTGGCCCACTATGCGGGCTTGACCGTGGCCCAGTTCCAGAAGCTTCGTCGCGAGATGAAGGCCAATGGCGCCACCGTCAAAGTCGCAAAGAACCGCTTGGCCAAGATCGCTCTTGAAGGCACCGACGTCGCGTCCATCAGCAACCTGCTGACGGGTCCCACCCTGATCGCTTATTCAAACGATCCGGTCGCGGCGCCGAAGGTCGCCACCGCCTTCGCCAAGGAGAACGACAAGCTCGTCATCCTCGGCGGCGCGATGGGCAAGACCGCCCTGAACCCCGACGGCGTCAAGGCCCTGGCCACGATGCCCTCGCTCGATGACATGCGCGCCAAGCTCATCGGCCTTATCCAGGCCCCGGCTACCAAGCTCGCGCAGCTCACGAACGCGCCCGCCGGCAAGCTGGCACGCGTGGTTCAGGCCTATGCCGACAAGAATGCGGCCTGAGAGCCAGCAACCTCAATCGTTCGAACCTCTAAGACAGGAAGTTAAATCATGGCCGATCTCGCCAAGCTCGTCGACGAGCTGTCGTCGCTCACCGTTCTCGAGGCCGCCGACCTCGCCAAGATGCTCGAAGAGAAGTGGGGCGTCTCCGCCGCCGCCGCCGTCGCCGTCGCGGCCGGCCCGGCTGCCGGTGGCGCTGCCGCCCCGGCTGCCGAGGAGCAGACCGAGTTCACCGTCGTGCTCGCCGCCGCCGGCGACAAGAAGATCGAGGTGATCAAGGAAGTCCGCGCCATCACCGGTCTCGGCCTCAAGGAAGCCAAGGACCTGGTCGAGGGCGCGCCGAAGCCGGTCAAGGAGTCGGTCGGCAAGGACGAGGCCGAGAAGCTCAAGAAGCAGCTCGAGGCCGTCGGCGCCAAGGTCGAGCTCAAGTGAGCCCGGGCCGGCTGATGCCGGTCCGACCCTAGCCAAGATCGACAGTCCCGGGGCGGTTCTCCGCCTCCGGGGCTGTCGCGTCGTTTCCGCGCAAGCTGGCGCGGAACGGCTCACCCGGCGGCCTGAGAGGCCGCGCCCACGGACCGCCGGGTGAGCCGTCCATGGAACCGGAACCGATGGCCGGGCTTTAAGCCCATTGGCCCCGGAACCGGCTCCGCACGGAGAGGTCGGGACCTTCCGGAGCGTGGCCGCCACGCGCCGAGGTCCAGAGAATGCGAGGAACAACGATGGTCAATTCGCTCCAGGGCCGCAGGCGCGTCCGCAAGTTCTTCGGCAAGCTCAAGGAAGTGGCGCAGATGCCGAACCTCATCGAGGTTCAGAAGGCGTCCTACGACCAGTTCCTGATGGTCGACGAGCCCGTGGGCGGCCGCGCCGACGAGGGCCTGCAATCCGTCTTCAAGTCGGTCTTCCCGATCGGCGACTTCTCCGGCGCCTCGCTGCTGGAATTCGTCAAATACACCTTCGAGCCGCCGAAATACGACGTCGACGAGTGCCGCCAGCGCGGCATGACCTTCTCGGCGCCGCTCAAGGTGACGCTGCGCCTGATCGTGTTCGATATCGACCCCGATACCCAGGCGAAGTCGGTCAAGGACATCAAGGAGCAGGACGTCTACATGGGCGACATGCCGCTCATGACCGACAACGGCACCTTCATCGTCAACGGCACCGAGCGCGTCATCGTCTCGCAGATGCACCGTTCGCCGGGCGTGTTCTTCGACCACGACAAGGGCAAGACCCATTCCTCGGGCAAGCTGCTCTTCGCCGCGCGCATCATCCCCTATCGCGGCTCCTGGCTCGACATCGAGTTCGACGCCAAGGACATCGTCTATGCCCGCATCGACCGGAAGCGCAAGATTCCGGTGACGTCGCTCCTGTTCGCGCTCGGCATGGACGGCGAGGAGATCCTCAGCCGCTTCTACAACCACATCACCTACACCAAGGACGACAAGGGCTGGCGCGTTCCCTACGACGCGGAGCGGATGAAGGGCTTCAAGGCCAATGACGACCTGATCGACGCCGATACCGGCGAAGTCGTGGTCGAGGCCGGCAAGAAGCTCGTCGCCCGCACCGCCCGCCAGCTCGCCGAGAAGGGCCTGAAGTTCCTGCGCGCGCAGGACGAGGACCTCTACGGCCAGTACATCGCCGAGGACCTGGTCAACCCCGCGACCGGCGAGATCTTCGCCGAGGCCGGCGAGGAGATCAACGAGAAGCTGCTGAAGCAGCTCACCGACGACGGCTTCGACGAGGTCCCGGTGCTCGACATCGACCACATCAATGTCGGCCCCTATATCCGCAACACGCTCGCCGTCGACAAGAACTCGCGCCGCGAGGAAGCCCTGTTCGACATCTACCGCGTGATGCGCCCGGGCGAGCCGCCGACGCTCGAGACCGCCGAGAACATGTTCCAGTCGCTGTTCTTCGACGCCGAGCGCTACGACCTCTCGGCCGTCGGCCGCGTCAAGATGAACATGCGCCTCGACCTCGACGCCGAGGACACCGTGCGCATCCTGCGCAAGGAGGACATCTTCGCGGTCGTCAAGGCGCTGGTCGACCTGCGCGACGGCAAGGGCGAGATCGACGACATCGACCATCTCGGCAACCGCCGCGTGCGCTCGGTCGGCGAGCTGATGGAGAACCAGTATCGCCTGGGCCTGCTGCGCATGGAGCGCGCCATCAAGGAGCGGATGTCCTCGGTCGATATCGACACGGTGATGCCGCAGGACCTGATCAACGCGAAGCCCGCGGCCGCCGCCGTGCGCGAGTTCTTCGGCTCGTCGCAGCTCTCGCAGTTCATGGACCAGACGAACCCGCTCTCGGAAGTCACGCATAAGCGCCGCCTTTCGGCGCTCGGGCCGGGCGGTCTCACGCGTGAGCGCGCCGGCTTCGAGGTGCGCGACGTTCACCCGACGCATTATGGCCGCATCTGCCCGATCGAGACGCCGGAAGGCCCGAATATCGGCCTGATCAACTCGCTCGCCACCTTCGCGCGGGTGAACAAGTACGGCTTCATCGAGAGCCCCTATCGGCGCATCCGCGACGGCAAGGTCACCGACGAGGTGATCTATCTCTCGGCGATGGAGGAGGCGAAGTACAACGTCGCCCAGGCCAACGCCGCCGTCGACAAGGAAGGCCGCCTGACCGACGATCTCGTCGTCTGCCGCCGCGCCGGCGAAGTCGTCGTCACCCCGGTCGACAAGGTCGATTTCCAGGACGTCTCGCCGAAGCAGCTCGTCTCGGTCGCCGCGGCGCTGATCCCGTTCCTCGAGAACGACGACGCCAACCGCGCGCTGATGGGCTCGAACATGCAGCGCCAGGCGGTGCCGCTGGTGCGCGCCGACGCGCCCTTCGTCGGAACCGGCATGGAAGCGGTCGTCGCCCGTGACTCGGGCGCCGCGATCGCGGCCCGCCGCGGCGGCGTCGTCGACCAGGTCGACGCGACCCGTATCGTCATCCGCGCCTCCGACGAGATGGACCCGACCAAGCCCGGCGTCGACATCTACCGGCTGCAGAAGTTCCAGCGCTCCAACCAGTCGACCTGCATCACGCAGCGTCCGCTGGTGCGCGTCGGCGACATCATCAAGAAGGGCGACATCGTCGCGGACGGCCCGTCGACCGAGTTCGGCGAGTTGGCGCTCGGCCGCAACGTGCTCGTCGCCTTCATGCCGTGGAACGGCTACAATTTCGAGGACTCGATCCTTCTCTCCGAGAACATCGTGGCCCAGGACGTCTTCACCTCGATCCATATCGAGGAGTTCGAGGTCATGGCCCGCGACACCAAGCTCGGCCCGGAGGAGATCACGCGCGATATTCCGAACGTCTCGGAAGAGGCGCTGAAGAACCTCGACGAAGCCGGCATCGTCTATATCGGCGCGGAAGTGGCGGCGGGCGACATCCTCGTCGGCAAGATCACGCCGAAGGGCGAAAGCCCGATGACGCCGGAAGAGAAGCTGCTTCGCGCCATCTTCGGCGAGAAGGCGTCCGACGTGCGCGACACCTCGCTGCGCGTGCCGCCGGGCGTCCAGGGCACGATCGTCGAGGTCCGCGTCTTCAACCGCCACGGCGTCGACAAGGACGAGCGCGCCCAGGCGATCGAGCGCGAGGAGATCGAGCGTCTCGCCAAGGACCGCGACGACGAGCAGGCGATCCTCGACCGCAACACCTTCGCGCGTCTGGCCGAGATCCTGACCGGCAAGACCGGCCTTGCCGGCCCGAAGGGCTTCAGGAAGGACACGGTCATCACCCGCGAGGTGATGAACGAGTTCCCGCGCTCGCAATGGTGGCTGTTCGCCACCGCCGAGGACTCGCTGATGAGCGAGATCGAGGCGATGCGCAAGCAGTACGACGAATCGAAGAAGCGCCTCGAGCAGCGCTTCCTCGACAAGGTCGAGAAGCTGCAGCGCGGCGACGAGCTGCCTCCGGGCGTGATGAAGATGGTCAAGGTCTTCGTCGCGGTGAAGCGCAAGATCCAGCCGGGCGACAAGATGGCCGGCCGCCACGGCAACAAGGGCGTGGTCTCGCGCATCGTGCCGGTGGAGGACATGCCCTTCCTCGAGGACGGCACCCATGCCGACATCGTGCTGAACCCGCTCGGCGTGCCCTCGCGCATGAATGTCGGCCAGATCCTGGAGACGCATCTGGGCTGGGCGGCCGCGGGGCTCGGCAAGCAGATCGGCAAGGCGCTCGACGCCTACAAGAAGTCGAACGACTTCAAGGCGCTGAAGGCCCAGTTCGACGCCGTCTACGAGGACAATGAGATCATCGCCTCGATGGATGAGAACGAGCTCGTCGAGATGGGCCAGAACCTGCGCCGCGGCGTCCCCGTCGCGACGCCGGTGTTCAACGGCGCCAAGGAGGCCGATATCGAGCGGCTGCTGGAGCAGGCGGGCCTGCACTCGTCGGGGCAGTCCACGCTGTACGACGGCAGGACCGGCGAGCCCTTCGACCGCAAGGTGACGATGGGCTACATCTACATGCTCAAGCTGCACCACCTGGTCGACGACAAGATCCATGCCCGTTCGATCGGCCCGTACTCGCTCGTCACCCAGCAGCCGCTGGGCGGCAAGGCGCAGTTCGGCGGCCAGCGCTTCGGCGAGATGGAGGTCTGGGCGCTCGAAGCCTATGGCGCCGCCTATACCCTGCAGGAGATGCTGACGGTGAAGTCGGACGACGTGGCCGGCCGCACCAAGGTCTACGAGTCGATCGTGCGCGGCGAGGACAATTTCGAGGCCGGCATCCCGGAGAGCTTCAACGTTCTCGTCAAGGAGATGCGTTCGCTCGGCCTCAATGTCGAGCTGGTCAACAACAAGGTGAAGCCGGGCGAGTTGCCGCCGGCCGAAGCGGCCGAATAAGCCGCGGCTCGTTGGACATGATCTTATCGGAAAAGCGGTTCCCACTTTTCCGGATCATGTTCGAAGCCTTGGACATGCGCCGGCGGTACTGACGCCGCCGGCAGACGGAATTGACGAGCCGGGCAGGGTGGCCTTCGCCCCCGCCGGTGAGAGGAGACAGGCGATGAAGCAAGAGGTCATGAACCTTTTCGGCCAGCAGCCGGTCCAGCAGGCCTTCGACGCGATCAAGATCTCGATCGCGAGCCCGGAGAAGATCCTGTCCTGGTCCTATGGCGAGATCAAGAAGCCGGAGACGATCAACTACCGCACCTTCAAGCCGGAGCGCGACGGCCTGTTCTGTGCCCGCATCTTCGGGCCGATCAAGGACTACGAGTGCCTGTGCGGCAAGTACAAGCGCATGAAGTTCAAGGGCGTCATCTGCGAGAAGTGCGGCGTCGAAGTGACGCTCGCCCGCGTCCGGCGCGAGCGCATGGGCCATATCGAGCTCGCCGCTCCCGTCGCGCATATCTGGTTCCTGAAGTCGCTGCCCTCGCGCATCGGCCTCCTGATGGACATGCCGCTCAAGGACCTGGAGCGCATCCTCTATTTCGAGAGCTACGTCGTCATCGAGCCGGGCCTGACGCCGCTCAAGGACCGTCAGCTTCTGTCGGAGGAGGAGTATGTCCGGGCGCAGGAGGAGTACGGCGCCGACACCTTCACCGCCATGATCGGCGCGGAAGCCATCCGCGAGATGCTGCGCGCGCTCGACCTCGACCAGATCAACGCCGATCTCAAGCATGAGATCGCGACGACGACGTCGGAGCTGAAGCCCAAGAAGCTGATGAAGCGCCTCAAGATCATCGAGGCGTTCCAGGAATCGGGCAACAAGCCGGAATGGATGGTGATGACCGTGATCCCGGTCATCCCGCCGGATCTGCGCCCGCTCGTGCCGCTCGACGGCGGCCGCTTCGCGACGTCCGACCTGAACGACCTCTATCGCCGCGTCATCAACCGCAACAACCGCCTGAAGCGGCTGATCGAGCTGCGCGCGCCGGACATCATCATCCGCAACGAGAAGCGGATGCTGCAGGAATCGGTCGACGCGCTGTTCGACAACGGCCGGCGCGGCCGCGTCATCACGGGGGCCAACAAGCGCCCGCTGAAGTCGCTCGCCGACATGCTGAAGGGCAAGCAGGGCCGCTTCCGCCAGAACCTGCTCGGCAAGCGCGTCGACTATTCGGGCCGCTCGGTCATCGTCGTCGGCCCGGAGATGAAGCTGCACCAGTGCGGCCTGCCGAAGAAGATGGCGCTCGAGCTGTTCAAGCCGTTCATCTATGCGCGCCTCGACGCCAAGGGCTACTCGACCACGGTCAAGCAGGCCAAGAAGCTGGTCGAGAAGGAGAAGCCCGAGGTCTGGGACATCCTGGACGAGGTCATCCGCGAGCATCCGGTGATGCTGAACCGCGCGCCGACGCTGCACCGCCTCGGCATCCAGGCCTTCGAGCCGGTGCTGATCGAGGGCAAGGCGATCCAGCTCCACCCGCTGGTCTGCGCCGCCTTCAACGCCGACTTCGACGGCGACCAGATGGCGGTGCACGTGCCGCTGTCGCTGGAAGCGCAGCTCGAGGCGCGCGTGCTGATGATGTCGACCAACAACATCCTGCACCCGGCGAACGGCCAGCCGATCATCGTGCCCTCGCAGGACATCGTGCTCGGCCTCTACTACCTCTCGATCGTCTCGGACGGGGAGCCCGGCCAGGGCAAGATCTTCGGCGATTTCGGCGAGCTCGAATACGCGCTGCACGAGAAGGTCGTGACGCTGCATTCGAAGATCAAATACCGTTGGACCGGCATCGGCCATGACGGCAAGCCCTACACCAAGATCTACGACACCACGCCCGGCCGCGTGATCCTCTCGACCGCGCTGCCGGAGCATCCGGCGGTGTCCTTCGACGTCGTCAACAAGCTGATGACCAAGAAGGAGATCTCCGGGATGATCGACGCCGTCTATCGCGGCTGCGGTCAGAAGGAATCGGTGATCTTCTGCGACCGCGTCATGGGGCTCGGCTTCAAGCACGCCTTCAAGGCCGGCATCTCCTTCGGCAAGGACGACATGGTCGTGCCGGAGAACAAGTGGCAGATCGTCGACACGACCCGCGCGCTCGCCAAGGATTACGAGCAGCAGTACCAGGACGGCCTGATCACCCAGGGCGAGAAGTACAACAAGGTCGTCGACGCCTGGGCGAAGTGCTCCGACAAGCTCGCCCAGGAGATGATGGCCCGCATCTCGACCGTGCAGAAGGACGAGACCGGTCGCGACAAGCAGATCAACTCGATCTACATGATGTCGCATTCGGGCGCCCGCGGCTCGCCGGCGCAGATGCGCCAGCTCGCCGCCATGCGCGGCCTGATGGCCAAGCCCTCGGGCGAGATCATCGAAAGCCCGATCATCTCGAACTTCAAGGAAGGCCTCGACGTTCTCGAGTACTTCAACTCGACCCACGGCGCCCGCAAGGGCCTCGCCGACACGGCGCTGAAGACGGCCAACTCCGGCTATCTCACCCGCCGCCTCGTCGACGTGGCGCAGGACGCGATCATCTCCGAGGTGGATTGCGGCTCCGACAACGGCATCAAGATGCGCGCCATCGTCGATGCCGGCCAGGTCGTGGCCTCGCTCGGCATGCGCATCCTGGGCCGGGCTGCGGCCGAGGACGTGGTCGACGTCGAGGGCAAGGTCCTGGTCGCCAAGGGCGCGGTGATCGAGGAGAGCGACATCGCCAAGATCAACGCCGCCGGCGTCCAGGAGGTGAAGATCCGCTCGGTCCTCACCTGCGAGACCAAGAACGGCGTCTGCGCCACCTGCTACGGGCGCGACCTCGCCCGCGGCACGCCCGTCAACATGGGCGAGGCGGTCGGCGTCATCGCGGCGCAGTCGATCGGCGAGCCGGGCACGCAGCTCACCATGCGCACCTTCCACATCGGCGGCGCGGCCACCATCGCCGACCAGTCCTTCGTCGAGTCGAACTTCGAAGGCACGGTCAAGATGCGCAACCGCAACGTCGCCCGCAACTCGGACGGCGACCTGATCGCCATGGCGCGCAACATCGCCATCGTGATCGTCGGTCCGGACGGAGCGGAGCGCGCGGTGCACCGCGTCCAGTTCGGCTCGAAGCTGCGCGTCGACGAGGGCGACAAGATCAAGCGCGGCCAGCGCCTGATCGAGTGGGACCCCTATTCCCGCCCGATCCTGGCGGAGGTGGACGGCAAGGTCGGCTACGAGGATCTCGTCGACGGCATGTCGATGACCGAGACGACCGACGAGGCGACCGGCATCTCCAAGCGCGTCGTCATCGACTGGCGCGGTTCCGCCCGCACGGCCGATCTCAAGCCCGCGATGGTGATCCTCGGCGCGGACGGCAAGGTGTCGAAGCTCGCCCGCGGGGGCGATGCCCGCTACATCCTGCCCGTCGACGGCATCATCTCGGTGGAGCCGGGCGCTGGGGTGAAGGCCGGCGACGTGCTGGCGCGCGTCTCGACCGACTCGGCCAAGACCCGCGACATCACCGGCGGTCTGCCGCGCGTCGCGGAGCTGTTCGAGGCGCGCCGTCCGAAGGACGCGGCGATCATCGCCGAGAAGGCCGGCGTCATCGGCTTCGGCAAGGACTACAAGAACAAGCGCCGCGTCACGCTGACGCCGCATGACGGTTCCGACGGGCTCGAGTACCTGATCCCGAAGGGCAAGCACATCCATCTCCAGGACGGCGACGTCGTGGAGGTCGGCGACTACATCCTCGACGGCAACCCGGCCCCGCACGACATCCTGGCGATCAAGGGCGTGGAGGAGCTGGCGGCTTATCTGGTCAACGAGATCCAGGAGGTCTACCGCCTCCAGGGCGTGACCATCAACGACAAGCACATCGAGGTCATCGTCCGGCAGATGCTGCAGAAGGTCGAGATCACCGAGTCGGGCGACAGCGACATCCTGACCGGCGACCAGATCGACCGGATCGAGCTCGAGGAGATCAACGCGAAGCTGCGCGAGGAGGGCAAGAAGCCGGCTTCCGGCGTGCCGGTCCTGCTCGGCATCACCAAGGCTTCGCTGCAGACGCGCTCCTTCATCTCGGCGGCCTCCTTCCAGGAGACTACCCGCGTCCTCACCGAAGCGGCGGTCAACGGCAAGTCGGACCTGCTCGAGGGCCTCAAGGAGAACGTCATCGTCGGCTCGCTCATCCCGGCCGGCACCGGCGCCCAGGTCGCCCGCATCAAGCAGGTGGCGACGCGCCGCGACGACCTCATCGTCGGCCAGAAGGCGGATGCGGCGGCGAAGGCCGCCGCCGAAGCCGCGGCCGCGCTGCCGGCCGCCGAGTAGGGCAGGCGTTTCGCGCAACGATCGCAAAGGCCGCCCCGTCCGGGCGGCCTTTTTCTTGCGCGCCGGGCGAGGCGAGGGCGCAAGCCGGCGAAACCCCGCAAAACACCGTCGTTTTCGGCGGTTACGGGCTTGACGCGAATCCCCGCGTGAGTCATAAGCGCGCCACTGTCGACGGCTGTCGGACACGTTTGTCGCTTGCGCATCGTTCGCGGGCGAGGTTCGCGACCGAAACTCCGTCGGAATTCCAGCGTCGATCGACGACATGGCAGGACGCATGAACGCGGAATAAGCCCCGTGTTCCTCTGCACGGCAAGCGCGCCTGAGGCCCCGAAGGGATGCCGATGGCGCCGCTTCGTTTATGCCATGCTATCGGCCGAACTGGGAGCTTGACCGGGAATTTCCAAACGCTCAGTGGGGCGAGAGGCCTTAAATGCCGACAATCAGCCAGCTCATCCGCAAGTCGCGGTCGCCCGTGAAGGTGCGAAACAGCGCTCCGGCGCTCGAGTCCTGCCCGCAGAAGCGCGGCGTCTGCACGCGCGTCTACACGACGACCCCGAAGAAGCCGAACTCGGCGCTGCGCAAGGTCGCCAAGGTCAGGCTGACCAACGGCTTCGAGGTGATCGGCTATATTCCCGGCGAAGGCCACAACCTGCAGGAGCACTCGGTCGTCATGATCCGTGGTGGGCGCGTCAAGGACCTTCCCGGCGTGCGCTACCACATCCTGCGCGGCGTGCTCGATACGCAGGGCGTCAAGAACCGCAAGCAGCGCCGTTCGAAATACGGCGCCAAGCGTCCGAAGTGATTTCGGCCCGACCGGCCGGGCGAGCCGCCTGAGCCGATCCGCCGCGTTGAAGATTTACGGAGACTAGACGATGTCCCGCCGCCACAGTGCCGAAAAGCGCGAAATTATTCCGGACCCGAAGTTCGGCGATATCATCGTGACCAAGTTCATGAACTCGATCATGTACGAGGGCAAGAAGTCGACCGCCGAGCGGATCGTCTACGGTGCCTTCGACATCATCGAGGCGAAGACCAAGAGCGAGCCGCTCGGCGTCTTCAAGTCGGCGCTGGAGAACGTCGCCCCGGCGATCGAGGTCCGTTCCCGCCGCGTCGGCGGCGCGACCTACCAGGTTCCGGTCGAGGTGCGCTCGGAGCGCCGCCAGGCGCTCGCCATCCGCTGGCTGATCGCCGCCGCCCGCGGCCGCAACGACAAGACCATGGTGGAGCGCCTCTCGGCCGAGCTGATGGACGCCGCCAACAACCGCGGCAACGCCGTCAAGAAGCGTGAAGACACGCACCGGATGGCGGAAGCCAACCGCGCCTTCTCGCATTACCGCTGGTAAGCGGCACGGTTTTCAAAAGACACAGAGCACGACAATGGCCCGTTCCCATCCCATCGAGCGCTATCGCAACTTCGGCATCATGGCCCACATCGATGCGGGCAAGACGACGACGACCGAGCGCATCCTGTTCTACACCGGCAAGAACCACAAGCTGGGCGAGACCCATGACGGTTCGGCCACGATGGACTGGATGGCGCAGGAGCAGGAGCGCGGCATCACCATCACCTCGGCGGCGACGACCTGCTTCTGGCGCGACAACCGCCTGAACATCATCGACACCCCCGGCCACGTCGACTTCACCATCGAGGTCGAGCGTTCGCTGCGCGTGCTCGACGGCGCGGTGTGCGTGCTCGACGGCAACCAGGGCGTCGAGCCCCAGACCGAGACCGTCTGGCGCCAGGCCGACAAATACGACGTTCCGCGCGTCGTCTTCGTCAACAAGATGGACAAGATCGGCGCCGATTTCTATCGCTGCGTCCAGGACATCATCGACCGCGTCGCCGGCAAGCCCGTCTGCCTCCAGATCCCGATCGGCGCCGAATCCGACTTCGCCGGCGTCGTCGACCTGATCAAGATGAAGGCGATCGTCTGGAACGGCGAGGCGCTCGGCGCTTCGTACGAGGAGAAGGACATCCCGGCCGATCTCGCCGAGAAGGCGGCCGAGTACCGCTCGAAGCTGGTCGAGGCCGCTGTCGAGATGGACGACGTCGCGATGGAAGCCTATCTCGAAGGCACCGAGCCCGACGCCGACACGCTGCGCCGTCTGGTCCGCACCGCCGTGCAGCGGCGCGCCTTCCATCCGGTCCTCTGCGGCTCGGCCTTCAAGAACAAGGGCGTGCAGCCGCTGCTCGACGCCGTCGTCGACTTCCTGCCCTCGCCGGTGGATCGCGGCGCGGTCGACGGCATCGACTTCAAGACGGAAGAGCCGACGACGCGCAACCCGAGCGACGCCGATCCCTTCTCCATGCTCGCCTTCAAGATCATGGACGATCCCTTCGTCGGCACGATCACCTTCTGCCGCATCTATTCGGGCAAGATCGAGACCGGCGCCTCGGTGCTGAACTCGACCCGCGACAAGAAGGAGCGCGTCGGGCGCATGCTGCTGATGCATGCCAACAACCGCGAGGACATCAAGGAGGCCTTTGCCGGCGACATCGTCGCGCTTGCCGGCCTCAAGGACGTCCGCACCGGCGACACGCTCTGCGACACGGCCCAGCCGGTGATCCTCGAGCGCATGGAGTTCCCCGAGCCGGTCATCACGATCGCGATCGAGCCGAAGTCCAAGGCCGACCAGGAGAAGCTGGGCCTCGCCTTGTCGAAGCTTGCCAACGAGGATCCCTCCTTCCGCGTCTCGACCGACCAGGAAAGCGGCCAGACCATCCTGAAGGGCATGGGCGAGCTGCATCTCGACATCAAGGTCGACATCCTGCGTCGTACCTACAAGGTCGATGCCAATATCGGCGCGCCGCAGGTCGCCTATCGCGAGACGCTGACCAAGAAGGCCGAGGTCGACTACACCCACAAGAAGCAGACCGGCGGCACCGGCCAGTTCGCCCGCGTCAAGATCGTCGTCGAGCCGAACGAGGCCGGCAAGGGCTTCGAGTTCGAGTCGAAGATCGTCGGCGGCGCGGTGCCGAAGGAGTACATCCCCGGCGTCGAGAAGGGCCTGAACTCGGTCATCGGGTCGGGTGTTCTCGCCGGCTTCCCGGTGGTGGACGTCAAGGTCACGCTGATCGACGGCGCCTTCCACGAGGTCGACTCCTCGGCGCTCGCCTTCGAGATCGCCTCCCGTGCGGCGCTGCGCGAGGGGCTTCAGAAGGGCGGCTCCGTGCTGCTCGAGCCGATCATGAAGGTCGAGGTCGTGACGCCTGAGGACTATACCGGCTCGGTCATCGGCGATTTGAACTCGCGCCGCGGCCAGATCCAGGGCCAGGACATGCGCGGCAACGCCGTCGTGGTCAATGCGATGGTGCCGCTGGCGAACATGTTCGGCTATGTCAACCAGCTGCGTTCCTTCTCGCAGGGCCGCGCGAACTACACGATGCAGTTCGACCATTACGAGCAGGTTCCGTCGGCGGTCGCCGCCGAGGTCCAGGCCAAGTACGCCTGACCGGAACCTTCGACTGAACACTGAAAGATTGGACGGAGGCTACGATGGCCAAAGAGAAGTTTGCTCGGACGAAGCCGCACTGCAACATTGGAACGATTGGTCATGTTGACCATGGCAAGACGTCTTTGACGGCTGCGATCACGAAGGTTCTGGCTGAGTCTGGCGGGGCGTCGTTCACGGCGTATGACCAGATTGACAAGGCACCTGAGGAGAAGGCTCGCGGGATCACGATCTCGACGTCGCATGTCGAGTACGAGACGGCGAACCGTCACTATGCGCATGTCGACTGTCCCGGGCACGCCGACTATGTGAAGAACATGATCACGGGCGCGGCGCAGATGGACGGCGCGATCCTTGTGGTTTCGTCGGCTGACGGTCCGATGCCGCAGACGCGCGAGCACATCCTGCTGGCGCGTCAGGTGGGTGTTCCGGCGCTTGTGGTGTTCATGAACAAGGTGGACATGGTTGACGATCCGGAGCTTCTCGAGCTTGTCGAGCTCGAGATCCGCGAGCTTCTGTCGAAGTATGATTTCCCCGGCGACGACATTCCGATCACCAAGGGCTCGGCGTTGTGCGCGCTCGAGGATCGCGAGCCTGCGATCGGCCGCGATGCGGTCCTGGCGCTGATGAAGACGGTCGACGAGTACATCCCGCAGCCGGAGCGTCCGATCGACCAGCCGTTCCTGATGCCGGTCGAGGACGTATTCTCGATTTCGGGCCGCGGCACGGTCGTGACGGGCCGCGTCGAGCGCGGGATCGTCAAGGTCGGCGAGGAGATCGAGATCGTCGGTCTGAAGGACACGGTGAAGACGACGGTGACCGGGGTCGAGATGTTCCGCAAGCTTCTGGACCAGGGGCAGGCGGGCGACAACATCGGCGCGCTGTTGCGCGGCACGAAGCGCGAGGACGTGGAGCGCGGGCAGGTTCTGTGCAAGCCGGGCTCGGTGAAGCCGCACACGAAGTTCAAGGCCGAGGCCTATATCCTGACGAAGGAGGAGGGCGGGCGCCACACGCCGTTCTTCACCAACTACCGGCCGCAGTTCTATTTCCGCACGACGGACGTGACCGGCGTGGTGACGCTGCCGGAAGGCACGGAGATGGTGATGCCGGGCGACAACATCTCGATGGAGGTGACGCTGATCGCCCCGATCGCGATGGAGGAGAAGCTGCGCTTCGCCATCCGCGAAGGCGGCCGAACCGTCGGCGCCGGCGTCGTCGCCTCGATCATCGCGTAACGCGTTTTCGTGAGGGGCGAGGGCCCTTCGGGGCCTTCGCCTTTTCACGTCACGGAGAAACAGAGACCATGAACGGTCAGAACATTCGGATCCGCCTCAAGGCGTTCGATCACCGCATCCTCGACGCCTCGACGCGCGAGATCGTGTCGACCGCGAAGCGGACGGGCGCCCAGGTCCGCGGACCGATTCCGCTGCCCACGCTCATCGAGAAGTTCACCGTCAACCGCTCGCCCCACATCGACAAGAAGTCGCGCGAGCAGTTCGAGATGCGGACCCACAAGCGGGTCCTCGATATCGTCGACCCGACCCCGCAGACGGTCGACGCCCTCATGAAGCTCGATCTCGCCGCCGGCGTCGACGTCGAAATCAAGCTCTGATCCGGTTCAACGGGTCCTCTGTTTCCGGCTTGAACCCCGGATGGACATGACCCCAAGGGAAGGTATGCACCGATGCGTTCCGGTGTGATTGCACAGAAAGTCGGGATGACCCGCATCTTCACCGATGCCGGCGAGCACATCCCGGTCACCGTGCTGAAGCTCGACAGCTGTCAGGTCGTCGCGCATCGCACGATCGAGAAGAACGGCTATGTCGCCGTGCAGCTCGGGACGGGCCTGGCCAAGGTCAAGAACGTCTCGAAGGCGCAGCGCGGCCATTTCGCCGTCGCCAAGGTCGAGCCGAAGCAGAAGATCGTCGAGTTCCGCGTCTCCGACGACGCGCTGATCCCGGTCGGGGCCGAGCTCACCGCCGACCACTTCGTCGTCGGCCAGTTCGTCGACGTCTCCGGCACCACCACCGGCAAGGGCTTCGCCGGCGGCATGAAGCGCTGGAACTTCGGCGGCCTGCGCGCCACGCACGGCGTCTCGATCTCGCATCGTTCGATCGGTTCGACCGGTGGCCGCCAGGACCCGGGCAAGACCTTCAAGAACAAGAAGATGCCGGGCCATCTCGGCGCCGAGCGCGTGACCACGCAGAACCTGCGCGTCGTCCAGACCGATGTCGAGCGCGGCCTGATCCTCGTTGAGGGCGCCGTTCCGGGCGTCGCCGGCGGCTGGATCCATGTCCGTGACGCCGTCAAGCGCGCCCTTCCGAAGGAGGCGCCGCTGCCGGGCAAGTTCAAGGTTGCCGGCGAGGCAAAGGCAGAGGCTCCTGCGGCCCAGGCTGAGGAGAACGCGTGATGAAACTCGATATCGTCACTCTCGAGGGCAAGTCGGCCGGTTCGGTCGAGCTGTCGGAGGCGGTGTTCGGCCAGGAGCCTCGCGCCGACCTGCTCGCCCGCATGGTGCGCTACCAGCTCGCCAAGCGCCGCGCCGGGACGCACAAGACCAAGGGCCGCTCGGAGATCGACCGCAGCCGCAAGAAGATCTACAAGCAGAAGGGCACCGGCGGCGCCCGCCACGGCGCGGCTTCGGCCCCGCAGTTCCGCGGCGGCGGCAAGGCCTTCGGCCCGGTCGTGCGCGACCACGCCCATGACCTGCCCAAGAAGGTCCGTGCGCTGGCTCTGCGCCACGCGCTCTCGGCCAAGGCCAAGGACGCCGGCATCATCGTGATCGACGACGCCAAGCTCTCCGAGCCGAAGACCAAGGTGCTGCTCGGCCATTTCGGCAAGCTCGACCTGTCGAGCGCGCTGATCATCGGCGGCGCCGAGATCGATACCAATTTCGGCCTGGCTGCCCGCTCGATCCCGAATGTCGACGTGCTGCCGGTCCAGGGCATCAACGTTTACGACATCCTGCGTCGCGACAAGCTCGTCCTGACGCGCGCGGCCGTCGATGCGCTGGAGGCGCGCTTCAAATGAGCCAGTCCGCCAAGAACCTCGACCCGCGCCACTACGACGTGATCGTGGCGCCGGTCATCACCGAGAAGGCGACCATGCTCTCCGAGCACAACAAGGTCGTGTTCAAGGTCGCCAAGACCGCGACCAAGCCGCAGATCAAGGCGGCGGTCGAGAAGCTGTTCGACGTCAAGGTGAAGAGCGTCAACACGATCGTCACCGAAGGCAAGGTCAAGATGTTCCGCGGCCGTCCCGGCCAGCGTTCGGACGTCAAGAAGGCGGTCGTGACCCTCGAAGAGGGCCACTCCATCGACGTGACCACGGGCCTGTGAGGGAAGCACCATGGCTTTGAGACATTTCAAGCCGATCACGCCGAGCCTTCGCCAGCTCGTGATCGTCGACCGCAGCGAGCTCTACAAGGGCAAGCCTCTCAAGAAGCTGACCGAGGGCAAGAGCTCGTCCGGCGGCCGCAACAATCTCGGCCGCATCACCGTCCGCTTCCGCGGCGGCGGCCACAAGCGCACGCTGCGCCTCGTCGACTTCAAGCGTCGCGGCAAGGCCGGCGTGCCGGCCACCGTCGAGCGGATCGAGTATGATCCCAACCGCACCGCCTTCATCGCCCTGATCCAGTATCAGGACGGCGAGCAGTCCTACATCCTGGCGCCGCAGCGCCTGGCTGTCGGCGACACGGTGGTCGCGGGCGACAGCGTCGACGTGAAGCCCGGCAATGCCGCTCCGATGGGCTCGCTGCCGATCGGCACGATCGTCCACAATGTCGAGCTGAAGATCGGCAAGGGTGGCGCGCTCGCCCGCTCGGCCGGCAACTACGCCCAGATCGTCGGCCGCGACCAGGGCTACGTCATCGTCCGCCTGAACTCGGGCGAGCAGCGCCTGATCTCGGGCCAGTGCTACGCCACGGTCGGCGCCGTCTCGAATCCGGACCACATGAACCGGAACGACGGCAAGGCCGGCCGCTCGCGCTGGCTCGGCCGGCGTCCGCATAACCGCGGCGTCACGATGAACCCGGTCGACCACCCGCATGGCGGCGGCGAAGGCCGCACCTCGGGCGGCCGTCATCCGGTCACGCCCTGGGGTCTGCCGACCAAGGGCAAGAAGACCCGCTCCAACAAGCGGACCGACACCTTCATCGTGTCGAGCCGTCACGCCCGCAAGAAGAAGAACTGAGGTCCGTCATGGCGCGTTCGCTTTGGAAAGGTCCGTTCGTCGACGGATACCTCCTGAAGAAGGCCGAGGTCGCCAGGACCTCGGGCCGTAATGAAGTCATCAAGATCTGGAGCCGCCGCTCCACGATCCTGCCGCAGTTCGTCGGTCTGACGTTCGGCGTCTACAACGGCCAGAAGCATGTGCCGGTGTCCGTGAACGAGGAGATGGTGGGCCACAAGTTCGGCGAGTTCTCGCCGACGCGCACCTTCCACGGCCATGCCGCCGACAAGAAGGCGAAGAGGAAGTAAGCCATGGGTAAAGCATCCGCCCCCCGTGCGCTGCCTGAGAACGAAGCGGTCGCGGTCGCCCGCAACCTGCGCGTCTCGCCGCAGAAGCTGAACCTCGTCGCTCAGCTCATCCGCGGCAAGAAGGTTGCAACCGCGCTCGCCGATCTCGAGTTCTCGCGCAAGCGCATCTCGAACGACGTTCGCAAGTGCCTGCAGAGCGCGATCGCCAACGCCGAGAACAACCATGATCTCGACGTCGACGATCTCGTCGTCGCCCAGGCCTTCGTCGGCAAGGCGCTGGTCATGAAGCGCTTCCACGCCCGCGCCCGCGGCCGTGGCGCCCGGATCATGAAGCCGTTCTCGAACATCACGATCGTGGTGCGCGAGCAGGCTGCGGCGCAGGCCTGAGGAGAGAACGATGGGTCAGAAAATCAATCCGATCGGGCTGCGCCTCGGCATCAACCGCACCTGGGATTCGCGCTGGTTCGCCAACAAGGGCGAGTACGGCAAGCTGCTGCACGAGGACATGGCGATCCGCGCCGCCCTGATGAAGCTCCTGAAGCAGGCCGCGGTTTCGAAGATCATCATCGAGCGTCCGCACAAGAAGTGCCGCGTCACCATCCACTCGGCGCGTCCGGGCGTGGTGATCGGCAAGAAGGGTGCCGACATCGAGAAGCTCCGCAAGGAAGTCTCGAAGCTCACCAAGGCCGACGTGACGATCAACATCGTCGAGGTGCGCAAGCCTGAGATCGACGCGACGCTGGTCGCCGACTCGATCGCCCAGCAGCTCGAGCGCCGCGTCGCCTTCCGTCGCGCGATGAAGCGCGCCGTGCAGTCGGCGATGCGCCTGGGCGCCGAGGGCATCCGCATCAACTGCTCGGGCCGCCTCGGCGGCGCCGAGATCGCCCGCCTCGAATGGTATCGCGAGGGCCGCGTGCCGCTGCATACGCTACGCGCCGACGTCGATTACGGCGTCGCCACCGCCTTCACGACCTATGGGACGTGCGGCATCAAGGTCTGGATCTTCAAGGGCGAGATCCTCGAACACGACCCGATGGCCCAGGACAAGCGCCTCTCCGACGAGGGCGGCCGCTCCGGCGGTCGTGATCGCGACCACCGCGATCGTCGCGAGCAGGCTGCGTAAGGCTGATCGAGAAGAGCCATGCTGCAACCAAAACGCACCAAGTTCCGCAAGCAGTTCAAGGGACGCATTTCCGGCGTCGCCAAGGGCGGCACGGATCTCAACTTCGGCCAGTTCGGCCTGAAGGCCCAGGAGCCCGAGCGCGTCACCGCGCGCCAGATCGAGGCGGCCCGCCGCGCGATCACGCGTGCCATGAAGCGTGTCGGCCGCGTCTGGATCCGCGTGTTCCCCGACGTGCCGGTCTCCAAGAAGCCGACCGAAGTCCGCATGGGCAAGGGCAAGGGTTCGCCCGAGTTCTGGGCGGCCAAGGTCAAGCCGGGCCGGATCATGTTCGAACTCGACGGCGTCTCCGAGGAGATCGCCCGCGAGGCGTTGCGCCTCGGCGCCGCCAAGCTGCCGATCAAGACCCGCTTCATCCAGCGCATCGGCGAGTGAGGGAGGACGAGATGAAGATCACCCAGCGTCAGTCCGACCTGAAGGCCATGAGCACGGACCAGCTCCAGGACGAGCTGCTCAAGCTGAAGAAGGAGCAGTTCAACCTGCGCTTCCAGAAGGCCACCGGGCAGCTCGAGAACACCGCGCGCGTCACCCAGGTGCGCAAGGACATCGCCCGCATCAAGACGCTGCAGCGGTCGAAGACCGTCGCCGCGAGCGCGTGAGGAGAGAATAATGCCTAAGCGCGTACTGCAGGGCGTCGTCGTCAGCGACAAGCAGAACAAAACTGTTGTGGTCAAGGTCGAGCGGCGGTATACGCACCCGCTCTTCAAGAAGACGGTGCGCCGCACGAAAAACTATCACGCCCATGACGAGGCGGGTGCGTTCAAGGTCGGCGATACGGTGTGGATCGAGGAGTCCAAGCCGATTTCCAAGCTGAAAAGCTGGGTCGTGCTCGACGACGCCCCCAAGGCGTGAGGCGAGACGGCTTCGCCCGGCCCCGAATCGCGGGGCAGGGCGGGGCACCGTAGGAAGCCGGACATGTTTCTCCGCAAAGGTGGCAACCACTTTTGCGGATCGTGTTTTGTTTGAGGCCAGGGGGCGATCGACCCCCGTCAGTCGTAGTCCCCGCCGGCGCTGAGGCCGGCGAGGAAACCGCGCTGATACACCAATTGGAAGGATCAAGGCCATGATCCAGGTGCAGACGAATCTCGACGTCGCCGACAATTCCGGCGCCCGTCGCGTGATGTGCATCAAGGTTCTCGGCGGGTCGAAGCGGAAATACGCCGGTGTCGGTGACATCATCGTCGTTTCGATCAAGGAAGCCATCCCGCGCGGCCGCGTGAAGAAGGGCGACGTCATGAAGGCGGTCGTCGTGCGCACCGCCAAGGACGTCAAGCGCGCCGACGGTTCGGTGATCCGCTTCGACCGCAATGCGGCGGTGCTGATCAACAACCAGAAGGAGCCGGTCGGCACCCGCATCTTCGGACCGGTTCCGCGCGAGCTTCGCGCCAAGAACCACATGAAGATCATCTCGCTGGCGCCGGAGGTGCTGTGATGGCTGCGAAGATCAAGAAGGGCGACAAGGTCGTCGTGCTCGCCGGCCGCGACAAGGGCAAGGCGGGCGAGGTGCTGCAGGTCCTGCCGAAGGACGGCCGCGCCGTCGTGCGCGGCGTCAACCTGGTGAAGCGCCACACCAAGCAGTCCCCGCAGTCCGAGGGCGGTATCATCAGCAAGGAAGCGACGATCGACCTGTCGAACATCGCCATCGCCGATCCGAAGGACGGCAAGGCGACCCGGGTCGGTTTCAAGGTGCTCGATGACGGCCGCAAGGTTCGTTTCGCCAAGCGTTCGGGGGATCTGATCGATGGCTGAGGCTCAAGGCGCCGCGCTCACGCCGCGCATGAAGAAGCATTACGAGGACGTCGTGCGTCCCGCGATGATCAAGGAATTCGGCTACAAGAACGCCATGGAAGTGCCGACGATCGAGAAGATCGTCATCAACATGGGCGTCGGCGAGGCGACGGCGGACCGCAAGAAGGTCGACAACGCCGCGGGCGATCTCGCCCTCATCGCCGGCCAGAAGCCGGTCATCACCAAGTCCCGCCTCGCCATCGCCGGCTTCAAGCTGCGCGAGAACATGCCGGTGGGCTGCAAGGTCACCCTGCGCAAGACCAAGATGTTCGAGTTCGTCGACCGGCTCGTCACCATCGCCTTGCCGCGGGTGCGCGACTTCCGGGGCCTCAACCCGAAGTCGTTCGACGGGCGCGGCAATTTCGCGCTCGGGATCAAGGAGCACATCGTGTTCCCCGAGATCAACTACGACAAGGTCGACCAGGTCCTGGGCATGGACGTGATCGTCTGCACGACTGCGAAGTCGGACGACGAGGCGCGCTCCCTGCTCAAGCACTTCAACTTCCCGTTCCGGCAGTGAACTGAAACGTTCAGACGCGGAAACCAGGAGAGATCGATGGCTAAGAAAAGCTCCGTCGAGAACAACGAGCGCCGCAGGAAGCTGGTGAAGAAATTCGCCGGCCGCCGGGCTCGCCTTCTCGCGATCGCCAATGACGACAACCAGCCCATGGACGAGCGCTTCCTCGCCCGCCTGAAGCTGGCCGAACTGCCGCGCAACTCGGCGAAGATCCGCATCCGCAATCGCTGCGAGGTGACGGGCCGTCCGCGCGCTTTCTATCGCAAGCTCAAGATGTCGCGTGTCGCGCTGCGTGAGCTCGGCAACAAGGGGCTGGTTCCCGGCCTCGTGAAGTCGAGCTGGTAAGGAGGACTGGACAATGGCGATCATTGATCCGCTCGGCGACATGCTGACCCGCATCCGCAATGCGCAGATGCGCCGCAAGTCGCGCGTTTCCACCCCCGGCTCGAAGCTGCGCGCCCGCGTGCTCGACGTGCTCCAGTCCGAGGGCTACATCCGCGGCTACAGCCAGACCGAGTTCGGCAACGGCCGGACCGAGTTCGACATCGAGCTGAAATATCACGAGGGCCAACCGGTCATCCGGTCGATCTCGCGTGTTTCGAAGCCCGGCCGCCGCGTCTATTCGTCGGTCGAGACCATGCCGCGCGTGGCCGACGGCCTCGGCGTGACCATCGTCTCGACGCCGCGTGGCGTGATGGCCGATCATGTGGCCCGCGAGCAGAACGTGGGCGGCGAAGTGCTCTGCAAGGTCTTCTGACCTTCCAGGCGCCCCGCTCATCTTCAGGAGAAATCCAAATGTCTCGTATCGGTAAGAAGCCGGTTTCGGTTCCCGCGGGCGTCACCGCCTCGGTCACCGGCCAGCTCGTCAAGATCAAGGGCTCGAAGGGCGAGCTCTCCTTCGAGGTGCCCGAGGACGTCTCGGTCGCCATGGAGAACGGCGCGATCTCGGTTCAGCCGCGCTCGCAGTCGAAGCGCGCCCGCGCGCTCTGGGGCACTTCGCGCGCCCGCATCAACAACCTCGTCGTCGGCACCACCTCAGGCTTCGAGAAGCGCCTCGAGATCAATGGCGTCGGCTACAAGGCCGCCGTCGCCGGCAAGGTGCTGAAGCTGTCGCTCGGCTACAGCCACGACATCGACTACGACATCCCGGCCGGCGTCGCGATCACGACGCCGAAGCCGACGGAGATCGTCGTCGCCGGCATCGACAAGCAGGTCGTCGGCCAGACCGCCGCGGAGATCCGCGATTATCGCGGCCCCGAGCCCTACAAGGGCAAGGGCGTCAAATACGCCGGCGAGTTCATCTTCCGCAAGGAAGGCAAGAAGAAGTAAGGACGCCAGCCATGAGCAAGCAGAACGATGTGACTGCGCGCCGCAAGGCCCGCGTCCGCCGCGCGGTCAAGGCGGTCGCCAACGGCCGCCCGCGCCTCTCGGTGCACCGCACCGGCAAGCAGATCTACGCCCAGGTCATCGACGACGTGAAGGGGGTCACCCTGGCTTCGGCCTCGTCGCTCGACAAGGACGTGCGCGCCACGATCAAGTCCGGCGCCAATGTCGAGGCTGCCGGCCAGATCGGCAAGATCGTCGCCGAGCGCGCGGTCAAGGCCGGCGTGACGGAAGTGGTCTTCGACCGCGGCCCGTACATGTACCATGGCCGCGTCAAGGCGCTGGCCGATGCGGCCCGCGAGGGCGGGCTGAGCTTCTGACGATTATCGGGTTTCGCCCGGCCCGGCGTTCAGCGCCGGCCGGGCGGCATCCGTTTTCAAGGCTTCCCCGCGCAATGAGGCACGGGGGCAGGCTCGAGCGAGCGGCGGGGTTCGATCCTCGTCCGCGCAAGTAAGAGGACCAACATGGCTAGAGAGCCGCGTGAGCGTCGGGACAGCGAAGAGCGCGATTCCGAATTCGTGGACAAGCTCGTCCACATCAACCGCGTCGCCAAGGTGGTGAAGGGCGGGCGTCGCTTCGGCTTCGCCGCGCTCGTCGTCGTCGGCGACCAGAAGGGCCGCGTCGGCTTCGGCCACGGCAAGGCCCGCGAGGTGCCCGAGGCGATCCGCAAGGCGACGGAAGCCGCCAAGCGCGGCCTCGTCCGCATCCCGCTGCGCGAGGGCCGCACCCTCCATCACGACGTGCACGGCCGCCACGGCGCCGGCAGGGTCGTGCTGCGCGCGGCGCCCGCCGGTACCGGCATCATCGCCGGCGGCCCGATGCGCGCCGTGTTCGAGGCGGTCGGCATGCAGGACGTCGTGTCGAAGTCGCTCGGCTCCTCCAACCCGTACAACCTCGTGCGCGCCACCTTCGACGCGCTGAAGAACGAGGACAGCCCGCGCTCGGTCGCGGCCCGTCGCTCGCTCAAGGTTTCGGCCCTGCAGACCCGTCGCCGCGATGCCGGCACGGATGCGGCCGCGGAAGCGTGAGGAGGGCGTCATGGCAAAGGCTGAGAAGACCCTCACCGTCGAGCAGATCGGCTCCCCGATCCGCCGCGACGCCACCCAGCGCCAGACCCTGATCGGTCTCGGCCTGAACAAGATCCGCCGCCGCTCGACCCTCCAGGACACCCCCTCGGTGCGTGGCATGGTCGAGAAGGTCAAGCACCTCGTGCGCGTCGTCGACGCGAAGTGAGGAGGGCGACACCATGAAACTCAACGAGATTCGTGACAACGAAGGCGCTCTGAAGCAGCGCATCCGCGTCGGCCGCGGCATCGGCTCCGGCAAGGGCAAGACCGGCGGGCGCGGCGTGAAGGGCCAGACCTCGCGCGCCGGCGTCGCCATCAACGGCTTCGAAGGCGGCCAGATGCCGCTCTATCGCCGCCTGCCCAAGCGCGGCTTCAACAACCTGTTCGGCAAGGACCTCAACGAGGTGAACCTCGGCCGGATCCAGCAGGCGGTGGAAGCCGGCAAGCTCGACGCCAAGGGCGCGGTCACCGTCGAGGCGCTGGTCGCCGCCGGCGTCATCACCCGCCAGGCCAAGGACGGCGTCAAGATCCTCGGCAATGGCGAGCTCAAGACGAAGCTTTCCTTCGAGGTCGCGGGCGCGTCCAAATCGGCCGTCGCCGCGATCGAGAAGGCCGGCGGTTCGGTCAAGATCCTGGCTGCCGCTTCACAGGCGTGATCTCAACGCCTACATGACCTTTGCGAGCGGCGGCCGGGCCTAGCGCCCTGGCCGCCGTTCGCCTGTTTGAAGACGCTCTCAAGGACCGGACGCGATGGCATCGGCGGCTGAACAGCTAGCGGCAAACCTCAATTTCGGGGCTTTCGCCAAGGCGGACGAACTCAAGAAGCGAATCTGGTTCACGCTGGGGGCGCTCGTCATCTACCGGCTCGGGACCTATATCCCGCTGCCCGGCATGAACCCGGAGGCGGTGGCCGACCTGTTCCGCCAGACCCAGTCGGGCATGCTCGGCATGTTCAACATGTTCTCGGGCGGCGCGGTCGGGCGCATGGCGATCTTCGCGCTGGCGATCATGCCCTACATCTCGGCCTCGATCATCGTGCAGCTCCTGTCGAGCGTGGTGCCGACCTTCGAGACGCTGAAGAAGGAAGGCGAGCAGGGCCGCAAGATCCTGAACCAGTACACGCGCTACCTCACGCTGGTGCTGGCGGTGTTCCAGGCCTATGCCATCGCGGTCGGCCTGCAGGGCTCGGGCAACCTCGTGCTGGAGCCGGGGCCGTTCTTCCTGCTCTCGACCACGATCACGCTGACCGGCGGCACGATGTTCCTGCTCTGGCTCGGCGAGCAGATCACCAGCCGCGGCATCGGCAACGGCGTCTCGATCATCATCTTCGCCGGCATCATCGCCGAATTCCCGGCGCAGCTCGCCCAGACCTTCGAGCTCGGCCGGCAGGGCGCGATCTCGACCGGGCTCCTGCTCGGCGTCTTGGTGATGGCGATCTGCGTCATCGCCTTCTGCGTGTTCATGGAGCGCGCGCAGCGGCGCCTCCTGATCAACTATCCGAAGCGCCAGGTCGGCAACCGCATGTATGAGGGGCAGACCTCGTTCCTGCCGCTGAAGCTCAACACCTCGGGCGTGATCCCGCCGATCTTCGCCTCATCGCTCTTGCTCCTGCCGACGACGGTCGCGAGCTTCTCGCAAGCCTCGGGCGGCACCGGGATCATGTCGCTGATCGCGACCTATCTCGCCCATGGCCGGCCGCTGTTCATGGTGCTCTACGCGCTCCTGATCATCTTCTTCACCTTCTTCTACACCGCGATCGTGTTCAATCCGGTGGAGACGGCGGACAACCTCAAGAAGCATGGCGGCTTCATGCCGGGCATCCGCCCCGGCGAACGGACCGCCGAGCATATCGACCGCATCCTGACGCGCATCACCGTCATCGGCGCAGCATATTTGACGATTGTGTGCCTTATCCCCGAGATCATGATCACCTATGCTCAGGTTCCGATCATCCTGCTGGGCGGCACCTCGCTGCTCATCGTGGTGTCGGTGACGATGGACACGGTGGCACAGGTCCACGGGCATCTGCTGGCCCATCAGTACGAGGGGCTGGTCAAGAAGGCGAAGCTGAGAGGAGCGCGAAGGTAAGATGCGTTTGATTTTCCTGGGGCCGCCGGGGGCGGGCAAGGGCACTCAGGCGGCGCGCATCGTCGCGAAGCACGGCATTCCGCAACTCTCGACCGGCGACATGCTGCGCGCGGCGGTGGCCGCTGGCACAGCCGTGGGCCTGAAGGCCAAGGCGGTGATGGAGGCTGGAGGGCTGGTCTCGGACGAAATCGTCATCGGCATCGTCGCCGACCGCATCGAGGAACCGGACGCGAAGAAGGGCTTCATCCTCGACGGCTTCCCGCGCACGCTGGCGCAGGCGCAGGCGCTCGACCGCATGCTCGAAGGCAAGGGGCTGAAGCTCGATGCCGTGCTGGAGCTCAGGGTCGACCAGTCGAAGCTCCTCGACCGGATCGTGCGCCGCGCCGAGGAGGCCAAGGCGGCAGGCCAGCCGGTGCGCAAGGACGACGATCCGGAGGTCTTCAAGACAAGGCTTCATGCCTATAATCGCGATACGGCGGTGGTCGCGCCCTTCTACGAGAAGCGCGGGCAGCTCACCGCGATCGACGGCATGCAGCCGATCGACGGTGTTTCGCAGGCGATCACCGATGCGCTTTCGGCGGCGGCGCGGGGCTGACGCAGCCGCTCGGTATTCCAGATCGCGCGGGAATACCCTCTCCTTCCGGGAGAGGGGGTCCCCGCGCTCTACGCCGTCTTGGCATGTTTCTTGGTTGCGACGGGTTGACTCGCCCGGCCCAACCCGTTAACGACCCGCCATCCGGTTTCATGGGAGCGATGCCGTTGCCTTCGCGAGAAGGGACGACGTCGCGCTATCGCATGGGACCGTTCGACACCCTGCATGGGCCGGCCTCCACCGGACGCTAGGGTTCTTTCCCCCGCCGGGGCACTATGGGGTGCTTCGGCCGACATGGAGACGAGAGCATGGCTCGTATCGCGGGCGTCAACATTCCCACCGGCAAGCGCGTCGTCATCGGCCTGCAGTATATCCACGGCATCGGCTCGGCCAAGGCCCAGGAGATCTGCGACAAGGTCGGCATCGCCGCCGAGCGCCGCGTCAACCAGCTGACCGACGCCGAAGTGCTCCAGATCCGTGAGGCGATCGACCGCGACTATCTCGTCGAGGGCGATCTGCGCCGCGAGGTCTCGATGAACATCAAGCGCCTGATGGACCTCGGCTGCTATCGCGGCCTGCGCCATCGCCGCTCGCTGCCGGTGCGCGGCCAGCGCACCCACACCAACGCCCGCACCCGCAAGGGCAAGGCGAAGCCGATCGCCGGCAAGAAGAAGTGATTTCGGGGCGGTAGGCGGCAGGCAGCAGGCAGTCGTTTCCGATTGCCGATCGCCGATCGGCCTACAGCCCTTTCTCCCCAGCGCCTGGCATGACGGGCGCGCCTGAAGGATGAAAGACCAGATATGGCCAAGGAAGCCCAGCGCGTCCGCCGTCGCGAACGCAAGAACATCGTCTCCGGCGTCGCGCATGTGAACGCCTCGTTCAACAACACCATGATCACCATCACCGACGCGCAGGGCAACACGATCTCCTGGTCGTCGGCCGGCACGATGGGCTTCAAGGGCTCGCGCAAGTCGACCCCCTATGCCGCGCAGGTCGCCGCCGAGGATGCCGCCCGCAAGGCCGCCGAGCATGGCATGCGCACGCTGGAGGTCGAGGTGACGGGGCCGGGCTCGGGCCGCGAATCGGCGCTGCGCGCGCTCCAGGCCGCGGGCTTCACTGTGACCTCGATCCGCGACGTCACGCCGATCCCGCACAATGGCTGCCGGCCGCGCAAGCGCCGTCGCGTCTGACGCGAAGACCCTAGCTAGAAAGAGGCGCCCGCAAGGGCGGGCGCCTGTCCGGGGCGGCGGTTGCCGCCAGATGAATTCAGCACCGGGAGTGCGGTCGTGATCAGCAAGAACTGGCAGGATCTTTCCAAGCCGAACAAGCTCGAAGTCAAGCTCGGGGACGACCCGAAGCGCCAGGCGACCGTGGTCGCGCGCCCGCTCGAGCGCGGCTTCGGCATGACGCTCGGCAACGCGCTGCGCCGCGTGCTGCTCTCCTCGCTCCAGGGCGCGGCCGTGACCGCCGTGCAGATCGACGGCGTGCTGCACGAGTTCTCGTCGATCCCGGGCGTCCGCGAGGACGTGACCGACATCGTCCTCAACATCAAGGCCGTCGCGGTCAAGATGCAGGGCGAGGGGCCCAAGCGCATGACGCTGCGCAAGTCCGGCCCGGGCAGCGTCACCGCCGGCGACATCAACACCATCGGCGACGTGGCGATCCTCAACCCCGACCTCGTGCTGTGCACGCTGGACGACGGGGCCGAGATCCGCATGGAGTTCACGGTCAACACCGGCAAGGGCTATGTCCCGGCCGAGCAGAACCGGCCCGAGGACGCGCCGATCGGCCTGATCCCGGTCGACAGCCTGTATTCGCCGGTCAAGAAGGTCTCCTATCGCGTCGAGAACACCCGCGAGGGCCAGAACCTCGACAAGGACGCGCTGACGCTGGCGATCGAGACCAACGGCTCGGTCAGCCCTGAGGACGCGCTGGCGCTTGCCGCCCGCATCCTGCAGGACCAGCTCGCCGTCTTCATCACCTTCGAGGAGCCGCGCAAGGAAGAGGCCGTCTCGACCGCGCCGCAGCTTCCCTTCAACCCGGCGCTGCTCAAGAAGGTCGACGAGCTCGAGCTTTCGGTGCGCTCGGCCAACTGCCTCAAGAACGACAACATCGTCTATATCGGCGACCTCATCCAGAAGTCCGAAGGCGAGATGCTGCGCACCCCGAACTTCGGCCGCAAGTCGCTGAACGAGATCAAGGAAGTGCTCGCCACCATGGGCCTGCACCTGGGCATGGACGTCCAGGGCTGGCCGCCGGAGAACATCGAGGAGCTCGCGAAGCGCTTCGAGGAGCATTACTGAGTTCGGTTAGATAGTTCATGGGCGCGGGAGGCATCCCGCGCCGACCCCGCCCGGCTCGTGCGAGCCGGAGTATAACGACCGGTCGTACCGTGGCACGGCGACCGGAAAATCACAGGAGAGCCAAATGCGTCACGGTTTCCGCGGTCGCCGTTTCAACCGCTCGGCCGAGCATCGCCAGGCGATGTTCGCCAACATGGCTCAGGCCCTGATCAAGCACGAGCAGATCACCACCACCCTGCCGAAGGCGAAGGATCTGCGCCCGGTCGTCGAGAAGCTCGTCACGCTCGGCAAGCGCGGCGACCTGCATGCCCGCCGCCAGGCGATCGCCCGGATCAAGGACGTCGAGCTCGTCGGCAAGCTCTTCGCCGTGCTCGGGCCGCGCTACAAGGAGCGCAACGGCGGCTATCTGCGCATCATGAAGGCGGGCTTCCGCTTCGGCGACAACGCCCCGCTCGCGATCATCGAGTTCGTCGACCGCGACGTCGAGGCCAAGGGCAAGGATTCCGGCCCGGTCTTCACGGCGGAAGACGAGGCGGCCTGACCGGCCCGACGGACCGGGAGTTTTTTTTAAGAAGGCGGCCGCGAGGCCGCTTTTTTCATGCCCGACGCGCTGCGTGCGGATTTCGCCGGTGCGATGCGTCTTTTGACCGCTTGTGCATTGCCGGCATGGAATTTAAGCGAATGCCTGCGTTTTAGCTTCTCAGGACGGATTGCATCATGTCGAACGATTCCCTTCTCGACCATGCGCTCGTGCGGCTCGACGCCGCCGCCAAGCATCTCAATGTCGATTCCGATGTGATCGAGAAGCTGAAATTCGCCCGAGAGACGACCCAGGTCCGGCTGATGATCCGGATGGACGACGGCTCGCGCAAATCCTTCCTCGCCTGGCGCTGCCGCTATGACGACACGCGCGGGCCGACCAAGGGCGGCATCCGCTACCATCCCTCCTCGACGGTCGACGAGGTCGAGACGCTGGCCTTCTGGATGACCTTCAAATGCGCCGTGATGAACCTGCCCTATGGCGGGGGCAAGGGCGCCGTGCAGGTCGATCCGCGCCAGCTCTCGAAGGCGGAGCTCGAGCGGCTGTCGCGGGCCTATATCCAGGCCTTCGCGCGTACGATCGGCCCCGATCGCGATATCCCGGCACCGGATGTCTACACCAATGCGATGATCATGGGCTGGATGGCCGATGAATATGCCCAGATCGTCGGCCAGGCCGTGCCGGCGGTGATCACCGGCAAGCCGATCGCGCTCGGCGGCTCGCTCGGCCGCAACGACGCCACCGCCCGCGGCGGCTATTACCTCGTGCGGCATCTGCGCGCCGATCTCGGCCTCGGCGACAGGATGCGGGTGGCGATCCAGGGCTTCGGCAATGCCGGCCAGTTCATCGCCAGACTTCTGGCGGAAGACGGGCACAGCATCGTCGCCGTATCGGATTCGACCGGCGCCGTCGCCTGCGAGGAGGGGCTCGACGTGGCGCGGCTCGTCGCCGCCAAGGAGAGCGGGCAGGCCGTCGCGGCGACCGCCGGCGAGGGCGGCCATCGCCGGATCGACGCCGACGATCTCGTCGGCGTCGATTGCGAGCTCCTGGTGCCGGCGGCGCTGGAGAACATGATCCATGCGGGCAATGCCGGCAGCGTCAAGGCGCGCGTCGTGCTCGAGCTGGCGAACGGCCCGGTGACGACGGAGGCGGATCAACTGCTCGAGGCGCGCGGCATCACCGTGCTGCCCGATATCCTGGCCAATGCCGGCGGCGTCACCGTCTCCTATTTCGAATGGGTGCAGAACCGGCAGGGCTTCTACTGGATGCTGCCGGAGATCCATGAGCGCCTGCGCGAGATCATGGAACGCGAGGGCCGCGCGATCTGGAGCGTGGCGCAGGATAAGGGCATCGCGATGCGCACCGCGGCCTATGTCCACGCGCTGCGGCGCCTGGCCGAGGCGATCGAGGCGCACGGCACCCAGAGCTTCTTCGCGACCTGAGCGGCCGGCGCTTCGCAAAGCTGACGAGGAGTGAGGGCGGCCGGCATGGTCGCCCTTTCGATTCCGGTGGCTGACGCCGGTTTGCCGTGGGGCGCGATCGTGCTGGTTTCAGGCCGGTGGCCCGGCGAGCTCGCCGGCGAGGTCGAGAAGGACGTCGAGCGGTTGGACCTGGAGGTCCTCTTCGGGCGTGACGCCGTAGAGGCCGAAGATGAAGGTCGTGGTCTCGTCGCGCTCGGAGATGCCCATCGCCCAGCCGGGGAAGGAACGCGCGGCGATCGGCTGCTCGCAGAGCAGCTTGAGCCCCGCATGGCGCGGGTCCGCCCCGATCCGACCATAGGTCTCCGCCACCGCCTCGCGCGCCCCTTCGAGCACCTGCGCGAAGGCTGAATCCGTTGCCAGCAGGAAGCCGGTGATGCCGTTGCGCTCGTTGAGGCGCCGCGCGCTCGCCAGAATCCTGTCCAGCTCTTCGCTGCGACAGGTATCGACGAGCCGGCTCTCGCTGGCGTACACAAGCCGAATCAGGCTCATCCTGCTCTTCCTATCCGGCGCTGAAAGGCCATATCGGGGTGAGGCATGCCGCTGCGGGAACAGCAGCGCTTTGCAGCGGGTTGGCGGGTGAACGCGCCTGAACGGGTAACGCCGCTCCGGCGCCTTTGTTTCTGAACGAGGACGAGCATGATCCAGCGCCCCTCAAGCTTCCGGAAGATCCTGGCCGCGACGGCGCTCGCCGGTGCCCTGACAGTAGCTGCCGCGCCGTGGCCGGCGCTCGGTCAGGCGCGCCAGGTCCCCGAGACGCGCGAGCAGATGACGCTCTCCTTCGCGCCGCTGGTGAAGCAGACGGCGGCGGCGGTGGTCAACGTCTATGGCGCGCGCGTCGAGAAGCGCCCACAGAACCCCTTCATGGACGATCCGTTCTTTCGCCGCTTCTTCGGCGATGGCGGCTTCGGCGTGCCGCGCGAGCGGGTCCAGCGTTCGCTCGGCTCCGGCGTCATCGTCGATGCCGCGGGCGGGCTCGTGGTGACGAACAACCACGTCATCGAGAACATGAGCGAGGTGAAGGTCGCCTTCGCCGACAAGCGCGAGGTCGAGGCCACGATCCTGCTGCGCGATCCGCGCACCGACCTTGCCGTGCTCAAGCTCGCCGATGCGAAGAACCTGACCGCGATCGCGCTCGCCGACACCGACGAGCTCCAGGTCGGCGACATCGTGCTCGCCATGGGCAATCCCTTCGGCGTCGGACAGACCGTGACGCAGGGCATCGTCTCGGCGCTTGCGCGCACGCAGATCGGCGTCGGCGACGCGCAGTCCTTCATCCAGACGGATGCTGCGATCAACCCCGGCAATTCGGGCGGTGCGCTGATCGACATGAAGGGCCGCGTCGTCGGCATCAACACAGCGATCTATTCGCGCTCGGGCGGCAGCGTCGGCATCGGCTTCGCGATCCCTTCGGCGATGGTGCGCCTCGTCGTCGACAGCGCCAGGGCTGGCGCCAAGACGGTGAGGCGGCCATGGTTCGGGGCGCGGCTGCAGGCCCTGACGGCGGATGTCGCCGACGGGCTCGGGCTCGACCGGCCGGCGGGCTCGGTCGTCGCCAGCGTCGTCGACAAGGGGCCGGCCGAACAGGCGGGCCTGCGTCGCTCGGACGTCATCCTCTCGGTCGACGGCGTCGCGACCGACGATCCGGAATCCTTCGGCTACCGCTACGCCACAAGGCCGATCGGCGGCACGACGGTGCTCACCGTGCTGCGCGCCGGAAAGCGCATCCCGGTTTCCGTGAAGCTCGTCGCCGCGCCCGAGTCGCGGCCCCGCGACCTCATCAAGCTCACGAGCCGCTCGCCGCTCGCCGGGCTGACGGTCGGCAACATGTCGCCGGCGCTGGCCGAGGAGCTTTCGGTCGAGACCGGCAGCGAGGGCGTCGTCGTCAGCGAGGTCGAGGAGGGCAGCACCGCCGCCAATGTCGGCTTCCAGAAGGGCGACCTGATCAAGGCGCTGAACGGCGAGCCGATGACGAACTCGCGCGAGGTCGAGGCGATGCTGAAGGAGCGCAGGCGCGCCTGGGAGGTGACGATCACCCGCAACGGCCAGACCATCACCTCGGTCTTCCCGGGGTGAGCGACCTGTTCTCAGCCTCCGGCCTCGACAAGTCCGGCCCCCGGCCGCTCGCCGACCGGCTGCGTCCGACGACGCTTGCCGAGGTCGCAGGCCAGGAGCACCTGACCGGGCCGGACGGGGCGCTGACGCGCCTGCTGGCCTCGGGCACGATCGGCAGCCTGATCTTCTGGGGGCCGCCCGGCACCGGCAAGACCACCGTGGCGCGGCTCCTCGCCGGGCTGGTCGATCTCGGCTTCGAGCAGATCAGCGCGATCTTCTCCGGCGTCGCCGACCTCAAGAAGGTGTTCGAGGCGGCGCGCGGGCGCAGGCTCGGCGGCCGGGGCACGCTGCTCTTCGTCGACGAGATCCACCGCTTCAACCGCGCCCAGCTCGATGCCTTCCTGCCGGTGATGGAGGACGGCACGATCACGCTGATCGGCGCGACCACCGAAAACCCGTCCTTCGCGCTCAACGCGGCGCTGCTCTCGCGCGCCCGCGTGCTGACCTTCAAGGCGCTGGACGAGGGCTCGCTCCTCTTCCTGCTCGGCCGGGCCGAGGTGCTGGAGAACCGCGAGCTGCCGCTGACGCCGGAGGCGCGGCTGGCGCTCGCGCGCTTCGCCGATGGCGACGGGCGCGCCGTGCTGACGCTGGCCGAGGAAATCTGGCGGGCGGCGAAGCCCGGCGAGGTGCTCGACGAGCACGGCCTCTCGGAGGTGATCCAGCGCCGGGCGCCGATCTACGACAAGGCGCAGGACGGCCACTACAACCTGATCTCGGCGCTCCACAAGACGATCCGCGGCTCCGATCCGGACGCGGCGCTGTATTATTTCGCGCGCATGCTCGATGCCGGCGAGGATCCGCGCTTCCTGGCGCGGCGGCTGGTGCGCATGGCGGTTGAGGATATCGGGCTCGCCGATCCGCAGGCCCTGCTGCATGCGCGTGCGGCGGCCGAGACCTATGAGCAGCTCGGCACGCCCGAAGGGGAACTGGCGCTGGCAAATTGCGTGATCTATCTGGCGACGGCGCCGAAATCGAACGCGGCCTACACCGCCTACAAGGCGGCGGCGCGGGTGGCGAAGGAGCGCGGCTCGCTGATGCCGCCCAAGACCATCCTCAACGCCCCGACGAGGCTGATGCGCGAGGAGGGCTACGGCGCCGACTACGCCTATGACCACGATGCGCCGGACGCCTTCTCCGGGCAGAACTACTGGCCCGACGTGCTCGGCCGGCAGCGCTTCTACGATCCGCCCGAGCGCGGCTTCGAGCGCGAGATCCGCAAGCGGCTGGAGTATTGGGAGCGGCTGCGGCAGGAGCGGGGGGATTAGGGATGTTCTTGCTGGCGCGCCTGTTCCTGATCGTTCCCTCGCTGATCGCCGGCTGGTTCGTCGCGGAGGACGATGTCGCCTATTGGGTCGTGGCCTTCGCCATCGCGCTCGTCTTCGTCGTGCTGACCATCGCCTTCGAGCTTTATGTGCGCCCGCGGCTGCGGCGCTGACGCGGCCATGAGCTTCCGCGGTTTTCGTTTGTGCAAGGCTGCGGCAGGCTCTATGCCACGGCGATGATCTCCACAGCTCTCGTCTTCGTCGGGGCCGGCATCGGCGGCGTCCTGCGCCATGGCGTCAATGCCGTCTCGCCGCGCTGGTTCGGCATGGACTTCCCCCATGGGACCCTGGCCGTCAACATCCTCGGCTCGGCCCTGATGGGGCTCGTCGCCGGCTGGTTCGCCTTCCGCGCCGGGGAAGACGTGCCGCAGGGCCTGCGCCTCTTCCTGGCCACCGGCGTGCTCGGCGGCTTCACCACCTTTTCCGCCTTCTCGCTCGACGCCGTGCTGCTCTGGGAGCGTGGCGCCGTGATGCCGGCCGCAGCCTATGTGATCGGCTCGGTCGCGCTGTCGCTGGCGGGGCTCGTCGGCGGGCTTGCTGTGATGCGGAGCCTGTCATGAAGACGGGTGGAAAAGGCACCGGGGGCAAGAGCACGGGGGGCAAGAGCACCGGGGGCAAGAGCACCGGGGGCAAGCGGCCAAGCCACGACGCCCGGCGCCGGGCGGCGGCCCGGCCTGCCGCGGGCGGCGCATCGCGCCCAGCGCACCAGCCGGCCGGAGCGCCCCGGCCGACCCGTGCCGAGGTCAAGGCCGAAACCGCGCAGGTGCTCGCGACCGGGGTGCAGCAGCTCGTGGTGACGCCGGACGAGGACGGGATGCGGATCGACCGCTTCCTCGAGGCGCGCTTTCCCCAGCTCTCCTTCAGCCATATCCAGCGCATCGTGCGGACGGGCGAATTGCGCGTCGAGGGCAAGCGCGCCGACAGCAAGGACCGGCTCGCGGCCGGGCAGAGCGTGCGCATTCCGCCGCTGAAGCTGGAGAGCCAGGCCGAGCGCCCACGCTCGGCCAAGGCCGATGCCGATACGATCGGCTTCCTGCGTTCGATCACGCTCTACGAGGACGACGACGTCATGGTCCTCGACAAGCCGGCGGGGCTCGCCGTCCAGGGCGGCTCCGGCACGACGCGCCATGTCGACGGCCTGCTCGCGGCGCTGACGAGCAAGGACGGGCAGAAGCCGCGCCTCGTCCACCGCCTCGACAAGGACACGGCCGGCTGCCTCGTCATCGCCAAGTCGCGCTTCGCGGCGGCGACGCTGGCCAAGACCTTCCGCTCGCGCGCGGCGCGCAAGGTCTACTGGGCGCTGGTCGCCGGTGTGCCGCGCGTCCGTCAGGGGCGGATCTCGACCTATCTCGCGCGCGAGGAAGCCTATGACGGCGACCAGCGCATGGCCGTCGCCCAGCATGGCGAGGACGGCGCGATGCATGCGGTGACCTATTACGCCGTGGTCGAGACGGCGGCGCAGAAACTCGCCTGGGTCTCGCTGAAGCCGGTGACCGGGCGCACGCATCAACTGCGGGCGCACGCTGCCCATATCGGCCATCCGATCGTCGGCGATCCGAAATATTTCAATATCCAGAACTGGGAATTGCCCGGCGGCATCCAGAACAAGCTGCATCTCTTGGCGCGGCGGATCGTGCTGCCGCATCCGCGCGGCAAGGGCGTCATCGACGTCAGCGCGCCGTTGCCGCCGCATATGCGCCAGAGCTGGAACCTGCTCGGCTTCGACGACGCGCCCTATGACCCGATCGTCGAGGCGCCGGACGCCTGATCCCCGCCTGTCGCGGTGACGGAACGTAAGAGAACAGTTGCGGAACAAAACACTTTCTGTTCTATTGATGTTCTCGTCATCGGAGGGGCTGACCATGCGTTCGATCCTGATTGTTTCCGCCTTCCTTTTCGGCATCGTGGGGGCCGCGCAGGCACAGGGTGTCGCTCCGGCCACGGACGAACCGATCCCGCGGGCGGAGCGCGCCAAGGCCCGGCAGGATTGCGTTTCCGAGAATGTCGCGCTCGCGGGCGAGGATCTGCGGGCCGCGATGCGCATCTGCATGCAGGGCAAGTTTCCGGGCGTGCGGCTTTACGCAGGCGGCGGCGTCACGCGCGACGGCAAGCCGACGGCCGTGGCGGCGCGGGCGTCCTGCAAGGAGGAGGTCGACGGGCGCAAGCTCGAGGGCCTGGAGCGTATCGCGGCGCTGACGGCCTGCTTCAACGGCAAGCGGCCGGACCTCGCTTTGCGCTCCGAATGCCGCAAGGAGGCGCGGGCCAGGGGGCTCGACGGTGTCGAACTGCGCAAGGCGGTCGACGATTGCGCGCGCGAGGCCAAGGGTTGAGCCGCCCGTTGACGGGACGGCGCCATGACGGCGCAGTGCTGGATCGCTTCGGCGATCCAGGCTAGAGCATCGGATACGAAAAGTGGAATCCACTTTTCGGGAAAATCCGATGCTGAAACTGGGAGATGGATCGCCACGTCGCGTCCAGCGGGACGCACGGCGATCCAAGGCGCAGCCATGGACCTCATCCTCTTCGATCTCGACGGCACGCTGATCAATTCCGAGGCGATCATCCTCGGCGCGCAATACGAGACCTTCAGGCGCTGCGGCCGGGTGCATCCGGGCCGCGAGGCGGGGCTCGGCGTCGTCGGGCTGACGCTCGATATCGCGATGGCGCAGCTTGCCGGGCTCGACCGGCCCGACGACCGCCTGACCGAGAGCTATCGGGAGGTGTTCCGTGCCATGCGGGCGCGGGCCGAGACCGATCCGTCGCTCGACGAGCCGCTTTTCGCCGGCGTCGCCGAGACGCTTGCCGAGCTGAAGCGCCATGGCGGGTTGAAACTCGGCATCGCCACCGGCAAGCCGCGCAAGGGGGCCGAGTTCATCGTCGCCCGGCATGGCTGGCAGGGACTGTTCGATACGGTGCAATCGGCCGATGACGCGCCCTCGAAGCCGCATCCGGGCATGATCCGGCGGGCGATGGCGGAGACGGGCGCGGCGCCGGAACGCACGGCGATGGTCGGCGACAGCTCCTTCGACATCGAGATGGCGGTGGCTGCCGGTGTGGTGCCTGTCGCCGTCTCCTGGGGCTTCCAGCCGGTCGAGAGCCTCGTCGCGCGCGGCGCGCGGCATGTGCTGCGCGCATTCCCCGAGCTTCCGGCCGTGCTGGGATTGGCGAGGGTCGAGCCGGCCGGGCTCGCCTGATCGGCTCGCGATTGCGGCGGCCTTGGCGGCGACGGCGCGGGCTGACGTGGCCGTCATCCCCGCGGCCGTCGGGATGATCGCAGTAACATCCTCGCAACCAAGCCGACTCAGTTCTGTTTAACCTGAATATCCGTTCAGATTCGCGCGTTAACCACCTGATGCCGAGGCCGGGTGCATGGTGACCCCACAACAGGGACGTACCGGCACAAAACAACGCCGGACAGGGGTTTGAACATGATGGGTCATGAGCTTCGTGAATTCGTCGATCGCGTGATGGATCGTCGCGCGATCGACGAAGAAGACGTCAAGCTGCTTCAGCGCGACATCTTGAACGACATCGTCGTCACGCGGGACATCGTCGATGTCCTGGTGGCGCTCGACCGGGCCGTGCCGCAAAGCGCGCCGGCCTATGCGGATTACCTCGTGGCGCTGGTCGTCGACTTCGCCGTCTGGGAGAACCGCCCGACCGGCGTGATCGACCGCGGCAAGGCGCATTGGCTGGTGACGACGCTGTCGGCCGGCGAGGGGCCGACCGCCACGGCCCAGCGTATCGCCTTCGAGATCGCCCGCGAGGCGGAGCATTGCGACGAGGCGCTCATCGCCTTCGCCTTCGCCAGGGGCGCGGCGAAGGATGTGGTCCGTGCCGGCATCGGCGGCGGCGCGCCCGTCTGGCTCGCGAGCTGAGCAGGCCTTGCCGGCCCGCGCGGCCCGATCCGGCGCGACAGCCGACTTTCGCACTGCTGGACGGCGGTTGCGGCCTCCCATACACCCCGGCTATTGCAGACTGGTCTGAAGCCGGGGTTGGGCACGCATGTTCACGAAGATCCTGATTGCGAACCGTGGCGAGATCGCCTGCCGCGTGATCAAGACGGCGCGGCGGATGGGGATCGCGACGGTTGCGGTCTATTCCGATGCGGATCGCGACGCGCTGCATGTCGAGATGGCCGACGAGGCGGTGCATATCGGCGCAGCGCCCGCCGCCCAGTCCTATCTCGTGATCGACAGGATCGTCGCTGCCTGCAAGGCGACGGGCGCCGAGGCGGTGCATCCGGGCTATGGCTTCCTGTCCGAGCGCGAGGCCTTCGCCCAGGCGCTGAAGGACAACGGCATCGTCTTCATCGGCCCCAATCCGGGCGCGATCGCCGCGATGGGCGACAAGATCGAATCGAAGAAGGCGGCGGCTGCCGCCGGGGTTTCGACGGTTCCCGGCTTCCTCGGCATCATCGAGAGCCCGGAGCACGCGGTCAGCATCGCCGACGGGATCGGTTATCCGGTGATGATCAAGGCGTCCGCCGGCGGCGGCGGCAAGGGCATGCGCATCGCCCATTCCTCGGCCGAGGTGGCGGAGGGCTTCGCCAGGGCGAAGTCGGAGGCCGCGTCCTCCTTCGGCGACGACCGTGTCTTCGTCGAGAAGTTCATCGTCGATCCGCGCCATATCGAGATCCAGGTGCTGGGCGACAAGCACGGCAACGTCATCCATCTCGGCGAGCGCGAATGCTCGATCCAGCGCCGCAACCAGAAGGTGCTGGAGGAGGCGCCGTCGCCGCTCATCGACGAAGCGACGCGCAAGCAGATGGGCGCGCAGGCGGTCGCGCTCGCCAGGGCGGTGAACTACGATTCGGCCGGCACGGTCGAGTTCGTCGCCGGGCAGGACAAGTCCTTCTATTTCCTCGAGATGAACACCCGTCTCCAGGTCGAGCATCCGGTGACGGAGATGGTCACCGGCATCGACCTCGTCGAGCAGATGATCCGGGTAGCCTTCGGCGAGAAGCTCGCGATCACGCAGGCCGACGTGAAGCTCGACGGCTGGGCGGTCGAATCCAGAGTCTATGCCGAGGACCCGACGCGCAACTTCCTGCCGTCCACCGGCCGGCTCGTCACCTATCGGCCGCCGGGCGAGGGGCCGGACGGCGAGGCCGTGGTGCGTAACGACACCGGCGTGTTCGAGGGCGGCGAGATCTCGATCTACTACGACCCGATGATCGCGAAGCTCGTGACGCATGCGCCGACGCGGCGTGCGGCGATCGAGGCGCAAGGCCGCGCGCTCGACGCTTTCGCCATCGACGGCATCCGCCACAACATCCCCTTCGTCGCGGCGGTGATGCGGCATCCGCGCTGGATCGCGGGCAATCTTTCGACAGGCTTCATCGCCGAGGAATTCCCGGAGGGCTTCTCGCTGCCGGCGCCGCAGGGGGAGACGGCGCAGCGCATGGCGGCGATCGCGATCGCCTGCGACCACAAGCTCAACCAGCGCAAGCGCAACGTCTCGGCGCAGATGGAAGGCTGGTGCAGGGTCACCTTCGACCGGCATCGCATCGTCGATCTCGGGGCCGAGCGGTTCGAGGGCGCGGTTTCGGAGCAGGACGGGGCGGTCGTCATCGCGTTCGCGGGCCGCAGCGTCAGCGTCGTCAGCGCCTGGGTGCCGGGCGAGCCTGTCTGGCACGGCACGCTCGACGGGGTGAAGGTCGCGGCGCAGGTGAGGCCGATCCTGAACGGTTTCGCGCTCAGCCATGCCGGCGCCCATGCGGACGCCCATGTCTACACGCCGCGCGAGGCCGAGCTTGCCGCGCTGATGCCGGAGAAGGCCGCGGCCGATACCGGCAAGTTCCTGCTCTGCCCGATGCCGGGGCTGGTCAAGGCGCTGCTCGTCACCGCAGGCCAGGAGGTCAAGGCGGGCGAGGCGCTCGCCATGGTCGAGGCGATGAAGATGGAGAACGTCCTGCGCGCCGAGAAGGACGTCACCATCGCCAGGGTCCTCGCCAAGGAAGGCGATTCCCTCGCCGTCGACGCCGTCATCATCGAATTCGCGTGACGGGAGTTTCACTCATGCTGACGATCTGGGGCCGGTTGAGCTCGATCAATGTCCAGAAGGTTGTCTGGGCCGCCGGCGAGGCTGGGCAGGCTTTCGAGCGCATCGATGTCGGCGGGCCGTTCGGCGGGCTCGATACGCCGGAATTCCTGGCGATGAACCCCAACCGGCAGATCCCGGTGCTGCGCGACGGCACGCTCGTCCTGTGGGAATCGAACAGCATCGTGCGCTACCTCGTGGCGCGCCATGCGTCCGGCGAACTCTGGGAGGAGGACCCGGCGCGGCGCGTCCTGGCCGATCGCTGGATGGACTGGACGAACACCTCGCTCCAGCCGGCGCTGGCGCGGCTGCTCTGGGGCGTGGTGCGCAAGCTGCCGGGCTTCACCGATCCGAATGTGATCGCCGAGAGCCTGGCGCAGGGCGAGGCGCTGATGGAAATCCTCGCCGCGCAGCTCGACGACAGCCCCTACCTCGCCGGCGAGCGCTTCGGCATGGCCGACATCGCGGTCGGCTGCGGCGCGCATCGCTGGCTGCATATGCCGATCGAGCGGATCGAGCGGCCGGCGGTCCGGCGCTGGTACGAGGCGATCCATGCGCGGCCGGCGGCGCGGGCGGCGCTGCCTTTGCCGGTCGCGTGAGGTCGCCGGCCGGGCTTCAGAAAGCCGTCAGCATTTGGCCTTAGGCTGCCCGCGGTCTTCCTCATTGTCCGGGGCCCGATGTTCTTCATTCTGTCAAAGCTGGTCTGGTTCCTGCTGTCACCGGTCAATCTGGCTATTCTGCTCGGCGGTTTCTCGGCCCTGCTGGCGTTCACGCGCTTTGCCCGGCCGGCGCGGTGGGTCGGGCTGATCTCCCTCACCGCGCTCGTGCTGATGGCGTTCAGCCCGCTGTCGCTTGTCCTGATCAGGCCGCTGGAGGACCGGTTTCCGCAACAGGATGCGCGCCGGGCGCCCGTCACCGGCATCGTCGTGCTGGGCGGAGCCGTCGGCGTGGCGCGCGGCGATGTCGTGGTGAACGCTCTCGCGTCGCGGATGACGAAGGCGGTCGAGCTGGCGCGGCTGCATCCGCAGGCGAAAATCGTCTTCGCCGGCGGGACAGCCAGCCTGATCTCGACGGCGACGGTGACGGAGGCCGACGGGGCGAAGCTGCTGTTCGAGGGGCTGGGGCTCGATCCGGCGCGGCTCATCTTCGACGACAAATCGCGCAACACGCGCGAGAACGCCGTCTTCGCCCGCCGCCTCGTCGATCCCAAGCCCGGCGAGCGCTGGCTGCTGGTGACCTCGGGCTGGCACATGCCGCGCGCCATCGGCGTCTTCCGCAAGGCGGGCTTCGCGGTCGAGGCTTTCCCGGTCGATTTCTGGTCGAGCGGCGAGGCACGGGATTTCGTCCGGATCTACGCCCGCGCGCCGCGCGCGCTCGAAATCGCCGATATCGGCTTCAAGGAATGGGTCGGTCTCGTGGCCTATCGTCTCGCGGGCTATACCGATGCGCTGTTTCCGGGGCCGTGATCAAGGCGCGCGCGCCGGCAGGGCCAGGCGATAGACGCCGCGGAAAGCGTCGGGGTCGACCGGCCGGCCCTTGCGGGTGATGACGAGCCGGCCCTCCTTCATCAGCTTCACAGAGGCCCGGCGCACCGGCTGCATCAGGGGTCCCCAGCCGTCCGGATGGCCGCCGCCGAGGCTCAGCGCGACATCCATCGGCGAGATCGTCAGCCCCGCCGGCCGCCGCGAGAGCAGCGCGAGGATCGTATCCTCGATCGTCTGGGGATCGATGCTCATGCCGCCGCTCTGCCATTGCGTGCGCGGCCCGCGCAAGCGGCATTGACGCTGCCGCGGCGAGCCGCCACCCTGCGGCCGGAAGCAGGGAGGGCGCCAGGCGTGCCGCAGACCATCACCAAGGGCTACAAGACGCTGGTCGCCGAGGCCGAGAGCCGGATCGTGACGTTGTCGGTCGAGGAGGCGCGGGCGCTGCACGGGAGCGACGGCGTGGTCTTCGTCGATCTGCGCGATCCGCGCGAACTGGAGCGGGAAGGGCGCATGCCCGGCGCCTTCCACTGCCCGCGCGGCATGCTCGAATTCTGGATCGATCCGGAAAGCCCTTATGCGCGGGCGATCTTCCAGGAGGAGAAGCGCTTCGTCTTCTTCTGCGGCGGCGGCTGGCGCTCGGCGCTGGCGGCCGAGGTGGCGCAGGCGATGGGGCTGAAGCCGGTCGCGCATGTGGCGGGCGGATTCGGCGCCTGGAAGAAGGCCGGCGCGCCGGTCGATGCGCCGGCCGACAAGAAGGGTTGAGCCCGGCTTGTCACATGTCGTCATCGTCCTGCTGGTCGCGATCTTCGTCTTCCGCAAGCCGCTGGGCAGGCTCCTCGCGCGGCGCCTGCCCGACCGCGCGAAGCGCCAGCGGGTGCTGGGCACCATCATCGCGGCCTTCCTGCTGGTGATCGCGCTGCGCCTCCTGGCGCTGCTCTGGTAGAGGAAAGAAGGTTCTATTTCGGCGCCTGTGCCCGCGGCCTCACGCCCTTCACCGGGCCGGGCGGCAGCGGCGCCGTTGCGTCCCGATCCGGCGCCGGGCGGTTCTGAAACCGATTCAAGCCGGCGATGTAAGCCTCTGGCAGGCCGAAATGTTTCGCGCCGGCGATCACCGTCTCCATATAGCCCGGGCGCGGCTTTCCGGGCTCGGCCGAGCGGCCGATATAGATCAGCGCGCGCCTGACGCCGCCGGGCACGATCACCGGCTGGCTGATCTTGACATAGAGCCCGCTCGCCAGCTCCTCGAACCTGTCGAGGACCCGCATGTCGGCGACCGAGCAGTCCCAGAGCACGCCGTGGACTTCCTCGCGCGGATCGCGGACGACCGAGGCGTAGCCGTCGCGGGTGACGACGAAGCGATGCCGCGCCAGGCGGGCGGGGCCGAGCGGGCGCGCGTTCGGGCAGCGCTCGGCCATGCCGATGGGGTCCATGTTGAGGCCGTAGGCGAAATAGAGGGGCATGGTTCGGCTCGGCTTTCTCGCGCGTTCGTTGCCCTACTTCGTCTTGTTGAACAACTCCCGTCCGATCAGCATCCGCCTGATCTCGCTCGTCCCGGCGCCGATCTCGTAGAGCTTGGCGTCGCGCAGCAGGCGCCCTGTCGGGTAGTCGTTGATGTAGCCGTTGCCGCCCAGAAGCTGGATCGCGTCGAGCGCGACCTCAGTCGCCTTCTCCGCCGCGATGAGGATCGCGCCGGCGGCGTCCTCGCGGGTGGTCTGCCCCCGGTCGCAGGCCTTGGCGACGGCATAGACATAGGCGCGGCAGGAGTTCAGCGCGACATACATGTCCGCGACCTTGCCCTGGACGAGCTGGAATTCGCCGATCGGCTGGCCGAACTGCCGGCGCTCATGGAGATAGGGCATCACCACGTCGAGCGCCGCCTGCATGATGCCGAGCGGGCCTGCCGCCAGCACGGCGCGCTCGTAGTCGAGCCCCGACATCAGCACGTTGACGCCGCGCCCGACCTCGCCCAGCACGTTCTCCGCCGGCACCTCACAATCCTGAAAGACCAGCTCGCAGGTGTCGGAGCCGCGCATGCCGAGCTTGTCGAGCTTCTGATGGGTGGAGAAGCCCTTCATGCCCTTCTCGATCAGGAAGGCGGTGATGCCGCGCGGGCCGGCCGCCGGATCGGTCTTGGCGTAGACCACCAGCGTCTCGGCGATCGGGCCGTTGGTGATCCACATCTTGTTGCCGGTGATGATGAAGCGGTCGCCCTTCCTCTCGGCGCGGGTCTTCATCGAGACGACGTCGGAGCCCGAGCCGGGCTCGGACATGGCGAGCGCGCCGACATGCTCGCCGGAGATCAGCTTCGGCAGGTATCTGCGCTTCTGCGCCTCGCTGCCGTTGCGGCGGATCTGATTGACGCAGAGGTTGGAATGGGCGCCGTAGCTGAGGCCCACCGAGGCCGAGGCGCGCGAGACCTCCTCGAGCGCGATGCAATGCTCGAGATAGCCGAGCCCGGCGCCGCCATAGTCCTCCTCGACCGTGATGCCGTGCAGGCCGAGCGCGCCCATCTGCGGCCAGAGATCGCGCGGGAACTGGTTCGTGCGGTCGATCGCCTCGGCGCGCGGGGCGATCTTCTCCTGCGCGAAGGCATGGACGCTGTCGCGGATGGCGTCGGCGGTCTCGCCGAGGTCGAAATCGAACGGGCGCGGCGCAGTGGCGGGCATGGTGGAACCTCCCGGCGGATCGGCGGGAGCTGGGCTCCCCTGCCGTCCTTATAGCCGGGTGGGTGCGTGCGCGTCAGGGCTCAGTTGCCGCCGATCGAGCCGGTTTCGTCGATGTCGCGGTTCACGGCCGTGCGCGCGGGCGGGATGCGGCCGGGCGGGGCGAAGCGCAGCGGCGTGCCGCCCGCCGCCTTGGGCGCGCGGGCGCCGGCCGGGGTCGGCAGCGGCTTGCGCTCGGCCACCTTCGGCTCGCCGCCATGCCATTTGCGCGCGCCGATGTCGAAGCGGCCCTGGCGCCAGGCGTCGAATTCGCGCTCGCTGCCGAAGAAGGCGTTGCGGTCGACGTCGCCGGTGATGCCGGGCACGCGGCCGGTGGTGGTGAACTGCCAGAACTCCCAGCGGTCGCGCTGGTAGCGCTTGGCGAGCGGGGCCGCGGTCGAGCGCAGCCAGAAGGGATGGTCGTTGAGCTCGCCTTCCAGCACGTCCTCGTGGAAATTGATGTCGGTGTAGATGATCGGCTTCTTGCCGGTGTGCTCGCGCAGGCCTTTCAGCATCTCGGCGATCTTGGCGAGCGCGAGCTCGCGCGAGATCTTGCGGGTGCATTGCGAGCCGTGCTGCCATTCGACGTCGAGCACCGGCGGCAGCGCGTCGGGATCGCGCGGGATGTGCTTCTTGAACCAGCGCACCTGCTCCCTGGCCGAGCGGCACCACCAGACGAAATGATAGGCGCCACGCGCGATGCCGTGCTTCTTCGCCTGCGCCCAATTGCGCCGGAAATTCGGATCGAGATGGTCGCCGCCCTCGGTCGCCTTGATGAAGGCGAAGCGCGTGCCCGCGCCCTTGACCTTCTCCCAGTCGATCTCGCCCTGCCAGCGCGAGACGTCGATGCCCTGGATCGTCTTGCTGCGCGCGGCGCGGACGCCGTGATGGGGGGCGCTGTCGCCCTTCTTCGGATAGAGCGCTTGCGCCGGCTCGACGAGGCAGGTCAGAAGCGCGGCAAGGGCGAAGGCTCCAAGCCCGATCCGTCCGCTGGTCGAACTCTTGATTCCGGCATCGGATTTTTCCGAGAAGTGGAAACCACTTTTCGGTCCGATCCTCTTGCGCGCTGGCATGTGGTTCTCCCGCATCACGGGTCCAGATGCCGGCAGCGTGGTTAAGCGCCGGTTAGAATCGCAGCGCATTCGAGCAATCAATTTCAGCCTTGGTTAACCGGGCTGATTCGCCCGCTCAGTCGAGGACGGCGGGCTCGCCCTCGTCGTCGGCCGGGCTCAGCGTCGCGGCGACGGCGGGCACGCTGCCGGGGATGCGCGCGACGGGCACGTCGGTGGGTTCTTGCGGCTCCGGCACGGGTTCGGGAGCGGCCGGCTGCGGCGCGGGCGCGGGCTGGGGCGCCGGCGCGTCGCGCTTGTCCCAGCGGCGCGTGCCGATGTCGTATTCGCCGCGCAGCCAGCCGGCGAACTGGCTTTCGCTGCCGAAGAAGGCGTTGCGGTCGACGTCGCCCTTGATGCCCGGTATGCGGCCGGTGGTGGTGAACTGCCAGAAGGCCCAGGGGCGGTTGCTGTAGCGCGCCTCGGGCAGGGAAGCGGTCGAGCGGATCCAGTAGGGGTAGTTGTTGAACTGGCCCTCCAGCACGTCGCGATGGAAGGTGATGTCGGTATAGATCACCGGCTTCTTGCCGGTGAGCTGCTCGAGCTCGGTCAGCATCAGCTGGATCTTCTCGCGGGCGAGCTCGCGGTCGATCTTCTGCGGGCAGGTGCGCGAATGGCCGTTCCATTCGACGTCGAGCACCGGGGGCAGCGCATCGGCATCGTTGGGGATCTGCTGCTTGAACCAGATCGCCTGCTCATGCGCCGGGCGGCACCAGAACACGAAATGATAGGCGCCACGCGGGATGCCGGCGCGGCGCGCTCCTTCCCAGTTGCGCCGGAAGGCCGGGTCGACATGGTCGCCGCCCTCCGTCGCCTTCATATAGACGAAGCGGGTGCCGGCGGCCTTGACCGAGGTCCAGTCGATCTCGCCCTGCCAGCGCGAGATGTCGATGCCGTGGATCGGGTATTTATGGGCCGCCGCGACGCCGGGATGGGGCCTGGCATCGCCCTTCGAGGGATAGTTGTCGAGCGCCACGCAGCCGCCGAGCGCCGCGAGAGCGGCGGCAGCCAGAAGGGGCAGGGCGCGGAAGCGGGGCATGCGGCGGGGGACCATGTCGCGCAGAATTGCGGAGAATGCTTGACGGCCGGTTTACGTTACCAAAGTTCCGCCGCCTGTCAGCCGGATCGAGGGCGGCGGGCCTTCGGAAACGCGAAAGGCGATCCCCGGAGGAATCGCCTTTCGCTGAACTTTCGTCCGAATTTGGTGCGGTCGAGAGGACTCGAACCTCCACGGGTCTCCCCGCTACCACCTCAAGGTAGTGCGTCTACCAGTTCCGCCACGACCGCAGCTCGGTTCCGGTTGCGGGCGGTGCATCCGGTGAGCGGCGCCGATCTAGCAAATCGAATCCGCCGCCACAAGGGCATCGGCGCGGAAAAACGACCGGGGCCGGTTTTTCCGGTGCGGAGCGCCGTTTCAGGCGGCCTCGGCCACGCTGTCGAAGGTGTAGATCGTCGGCCGCTTCAGCATCTGGGTGATCTCGACCGAGATGCGCGCGCCGCTGACCACGACGATTCCCTTGGCGAAGGGGTGGTTGTTGGCGAGGATCTGGACCTCGTCGGTCTCGCTGGTGTTGAGCTCGATGATCGCGCCGCGGCCCAGGCGCAGCAGCTTGTAGATCGGCATCCGGGTCTGGCCGAGCACGACGGTCAGCTCCACCGGGACGAGATCGAGATCGGCCTTCAAATCCTGTCTCCGCAACCCGACTTCAGAATGGAACCGGAGAAGCTTGCCTGCCCGCCGGTTTTGGGGGCAAGAGGGCATCCCGGGCGCCGCGCCGGATCATCTCGCCGGCTCTGGGAACTGTGGACGGAACATGGTTAAGCCATGGTGAAGATGCGCGCGGAGCTTGCCGTCTCCTTCCTGCCGGAAGCGACCTCGGCGCCGGTCGAATGGGTCGTGGCCGAGGGGCTCACCGGCTATGACGAGGCTGTCGCCGAGATGGAGGCGCGTGCCGGGCTGATCGCCGACGGGCTTGCGCCCGAGCGCGTCTGGCTCGTCGAGCATCCGCCGCTCTATACCGCCGGCACCTCGGCGCGCGACGAGGACCTGATCGCGCCGGAGCGCTTCCCGGTGTTCCGCACCGGGCGGGGCGGGCAGTTCACCTATCACGGGCCGGGCCAGCGCGTGGCCTATGTCATGCTCGACCTGAAGCGGCGCGAGCCGGATCTGCGCCGCTTCGTCGCCGCGCTGGAGAGCTGGCTGATCGGCACGCTCGACGGCTTCAACATCCGCGGCGAGCGGCGCGAGGACCGTGTCGGCGTCTGGGTCAGCCGGCCGGACAAGGGGGCGGAGGTCGAGGACAAGATCGCCGCGATCGGCATCCGGGTCAGGCGCTGGGTCTCGTTCCACGGGATTTCGCTCAATGTCGATCCCGATCTCACGCATTTCGACGGCATCGTGCCCTGTGGTGTTCGCCGGCACGGCGTCACCTCGCTCACCGATCTCGGGCTGCCGGTGACGATGCCGGAGGTCGATTCGGTGCTGCGCCAGGCGTTCGAGCGGGTGTTCGGCCCGACCCTTTCCGCCTGATTTACCATCCGTTAGCCATGGCGCCGCCATCTTCGAGCCGGGCTGGGCTAAGATGGGGACGAGAATGCGAAGCTTTTTCCTGGCGAGCAGCCTGGTGCTGCTGCTGTGTGCCTGCAACACCACCGAGCAGCGCATCGCCGGCGCCGCGGCCGGCGCGGGGGCGGGCGCGATCGTCGGCGGGCCGATCGGGGCTGTTGCCGGCGGCGCGATCGGGGCCGTCGCCGCGCCTTCCGTGACCGGATCGATCAACAAGCTGAGCGAATGAGTCCGGCCCGCTCGCGCCGGTCTGCGTAGCCTTTCGCCGGTTGGCGTTTTCGTCGCGGGCGCCATAACCTCGACGGTGAACGTCGTCGAGGGAGGCCGCCCGTGCCGGTCATCGAGAGCAAGGTCGATCTCCATGCGGCCGAGACGCGCGCCAACGCCGAAGCCTGGGCCGCCCTGCGCGAGGAGCTGCAGGAGCGCCGTGCCATCGCCGCGCTCGGCGGCAACGCGAAATCGCGCGAGCGCCATACGGCGCGAGGAAAACTCCTGCCGCGGGAACGGGTGCTCAGGCTGACCGATCCGGGCTCGGCCTTCCTCGAGATCGGCTCGCTCGCCGCCTTCGGGATGTATGGCGGCGATGTCCATGCCGCGGGCATGATCGCCGGCATCGGCCGCGTCGGGGGCCGCGAATGCATGATCGTCTGCAACGATGCGACGATCAAGGGTGGAACCTACTATCCCGTAACGGTGAAGAAGCATCTGCGGGCGCAGGAGATCGCCCGCGAGAACCGGCTGCCCTGCATCTATCTGGTCGATTCGGGCGGCGCGAACCTGCCGCACCAGACCGAGGTCTTCCCCGACCGCGAGCATTTCGGCCGGATCTTCTACAACCAGGCGACACTCTCGGCGCAGGGTATTCCGCAGATCGCGGTGGTGATGGGCTCCTGCACCGCCGGCGGCGCCTATGTGCCGGCGATGTCGGACGAGACGGTCATCGTCAGAAAACAGGGCACTATTTTTCTGGGCGGCCCGCCGCTGGTGAAGGCCGCGACCGGCGAGGTCGTCTCGGCCGAGGATCTGGGCGGCGCCGAGGTACATGCGCGGCTTTCCGGCGTCGCCGACCACTATGCCGGCGACGATGCCCATGCGCTCGCGATCGCCAGGCGCATCGCCGGCAATCTCAACAGCGTCAAGCGGCCGGACATCGACATCGCCGAGCCCGCCCCGCCGCTCTACGATCCCGCCGAGCTCGAGGCGGTCGTGCCGACCGATCTCAAGAAGCAATACGATATCCGTGAGGTGATCGCGCGGCTGGTCGACGGCTCGGCGTTCGACGAGTTCAAGCGGCTCTACGGCACGACGCTGGTGACGGGCTTTGCCCGCATCCACGGCATTCCGGTCGGCATCATCGCCAATAACGGCATCCTGTTCTCGGAAAGCGCGCTGAAGGGCGCGCATTTCATCGAATTGTGCTGCCAGCGGCGAATTCCGCTGCTGTTCCTGCAGAACATCACGGGCTTCATGGTCGGGCGCGACGTCGAGATGCGCGGCATCGCCAAGGATGGGGCGAAGCTCGTCACCGCCGTCGCCTCGGCCCGTGTGCCGAAGATCACCGTGCTGGTCGGCGGCTCCTTCGGGGCGGGCAATTACGGCATGTGCGGACGGGCGTTCTCGCCGCGCTTCCTGTTCTCCTGGCCGAATGCGCGCATCTCGGTGATGGGCGGCGAGCAGGCGGCGAGCGTGCTCGCGACGGTGCGCCGCGACAATATCGAGGCCGAGGGCAAGAGCTGGCCAGCGGAGGATGAGGAGGCGTTCAAGGCCCCGATCCGCGAGAAGTACGAGGAGGAGGGCTCGCCTTATTTCGCCACCGCCCGGCTCTGGGACGACGGCATCATCCTGCCCTCCGAGATGCGGCGCGTGCTGGCGCTGGCCTTCTCCGCGACGCTCAACGCTCCGCTGCCGCAGACGGCCTTCGGCGTGTTCCGGATGTGACGGGGCGGCGGTTCCCCCGGGCGATCCCTGCCGCTATGGTCGCGCCTCGTCAGGAACACGGGAATATGGGGACGCGCATGGCCAGCCACGACAAGGTCGCGATCATCACCGGCGCCGGCTCAGGGATCGGCCGGGCGGTCGCCATCGCCTTCCTGAAGGGCGGCTACCGGACGGTGCTGGCCGGCCGCCGGGGGGATGCGCTCGAGGAGACGATCGCGCTCTCCGGCGTCGGGCAGGGGCGGGCGCTCGCGGTCCCGACGGACGTTGCCGACAAGGGCTCGGTCGAGAAGCTGTTCGCGAAGACGAAGGCCGCCTTCGGCCGGGTCGACGTGCTGTTCAACAATGCCGGCATCAACGCGCCGGGCAGCATCATGCTGGAGGATCTTGCACTGGAGGACTGGCGGAGGGTCGTCGACACCAACCTGACCGGGCCGTTCCTGTGCACGCAGGAAGCCTTCAAGGCAATGAAGGCGCAGGAGCCGCGCGGCGGGCGCATCATCAACAACGGCTCGATCTCGGCCCATGCGCCGCGGCCGAACTCCGTCGCCTATACCGCGACGAAGCATGCGATCACCGGGCTGACCAAGACGGCCGCGCTCGACGGGCGCAAATACGACATCGCCGTCGGCCAGGTCGATATCGGCAATGCGCTGACCGAGATGGCGCGGAGGATGACGATGGGCGTGCCGCAGGCGGACGGCTCGATCAAGGTCGAGCCGGTGATGGATGTCGAGAACGTCGCCACGACCGTGCTGCACATGGCGGGCCTGCCGCTCGAGGCCAACGTCCTGTTCGTCACGGTGATGGCGACGAAGGCCCCGCTGGTCGGGCGCGGGTGAGGCCCGCGCCCTCCGTCACGTCTTACGAGCAGCCGGTCGTCGAGCCGCAAGTGTTGCACTTCAGGCAGGTGCCGTTGCGCACCAGCGTGAAGTTGCCGCATTCGCCACAGCTGTCGCCGACATAGCCCTTCATGATCGCCTCGGCCCGGCGCTCCGACTGTGTCGGCTGGGCGGCGGGCGCCGCGAAGCCGAGCCTGGCCATCTCGACCTCGCCATAGGTTTCCGGCTCCTCCTTCAGCGCCGTCGCACCGGCCGTGGCCAGCGCCGTGACGGAGGAGGCCGAACGGGCGACCGCGTCGTTCGCCGCGCCGCCGCCCTGGATGGCGAGCAGGCTGATCGGCTTGCCGCGGCGGAAGCCGGTCGAGGCCAGCGGCGTCGTCGTGACCGGGGCCGTGGTATCCGGCGCCTTGTCCTGGCCGACGCCGCTGCCCATCACGTCGTGGCCGATCTCGGAAGGATCGACATGGGCGAGGTCGTTGCGGCCGAGATAGGAGATCGCGAGCTCCCGGAAGACATAGTCGAGGATCGAGGTCGCGTTCTTGATCGACTGGTTGCCGGCGACGAAGCCCGAGGGCTCGAAGCGGGTGAAGGTGAAGGCCTCGACATATTCCTCCAGCGGCACGCCGTATTGCAGGCCGAGCGAGACCGCGATGGCGAAGTTGTTCATCATCGCCCGGAAGGCCGCGCCCTCCTTGTGCATGTCGATGAAGATCTCGCCGAGGCGCCCATCGGCATATTCGCCGGTGTGGATATAGACCTTGTGGCCGCCGACTACCGCCTTCTGGATGTAGCCGGTGCGGCGGTCGGGCATCTTCTCGCGCTCGCGCTTGCGCTCGATGCGCTCGACGATGCGCTCGACGATCTTCTCGGAGATCTGCGCGGCGCGCGCGGCCATCGGGGCCGCGACCAGCGTCTCGACCGCGTCGTCGGCCTCGTCGTCATCGTCGGCGATCAGCGCCGAATTCAGCGGCTGCGAGAGCTTGGAGCCGTCGCGGTAGAGGGCGTTCGCCTTCAGCGCCAGCTTCCAGGAGAGCATATAGGCGCTCTTGCAGTCCTCGACGGTGGCGTCGTTGGGCATGTTGATGGTCTTGGAGATCGCGCCCGAGATGAAGGGCTGCGCCGCCGCCATCATGCGGATATGGCTCTCGACCGAGAGGTAGCGCTTGCCGATGCGCCCGCAGGGGTTGGCGCAGTCGAAGACGGCATAGTGCTCCTTCCTGAGGTGCGGGGCGCCTTCCAGCGTCATCGCGCCGCAGACATGGACGTTGGCCGCCTCGATCTCGGCCTTGCCGAAGCCGAGGAAGGGCAGGAGCTCGAACGACATGTCATTGAGCTTCTCGGCCGGGACCTTCAACGTGCCGGTGAGGAAATCCTCGCCCAGCGTCCATTTGTTGAAGACGAACTTGATGTCGAAGGCGCTCTTCAAGCCCTTCTCGACCGCCTCGATCTTCTCGTCGGTGAAGCCCTTGGCCCTGAGCGAGCCCGGGTTGATGCCCGGCGCCTGCTTCATCGAGCCGTGGCCGACGGCATAGGCCTCGATCTCGGCGATGTCGGCCTCGCGGTAGCCGAGCGCGCGCAGCGCGTCCGGCACGGCGCGGTTGATGATCTTGAAATAGCCGCCGCCGGCGAGCTTCTTGAACTTCACCAGGGCGAAGTCGGGCTCGATGCCGGTGGTGTCGCAATCCATCACGAGGCCGATCGTGCCGGTCGGCGCGATCACGGTCGCCTGGGCGTTGCGGTAGCCGTAGCGCTTGCCCTGCTCCAGCGCCTCGTCCCAGACGGCGCGGGCGCGCTCGGCCATGGTCTCGGCCGAGCCGCCCATGCGGGCGAGCGTCGCGTGGTCGAGCGGGACCGGGGTTACGCTGAGGCCCTCATAGCCGTCGGCGAGGCCGTGCGCCGCGGTGCGGTGGTTGCGGATGACGCGCAGCATGTGGCTGGCGTTCTTCTTGTAGCCGGGGAAGGGGCCGAGCTCGCCCGCCATCTCGGCCGAGGTCGCGTAAGCCGCGCCGGTCATGATCGCGGTCAAGGCGCCGGCGAGCGCGCGGCCCTCGTCGGAATCGTAGCCGAGGCCCATGGTCATCAGCAGGCCGCCGATATTGGCGTAGCCGAGGCCGAGCGTGCGGTACTCGTAGGAGAGCTCGGCGATCTCGCGGCTGGGAAACTGCGCCATCGTCACCGAGATCTCGAGCACGATCGTCCAGAGCCGGCAGAGATGCTCGTAAGCCGCGACGTCGAAGCTCTTGGTTTGCGTATCGTAGAACTGGAGCAGGTTGGCCGAGGCCAGGTTGCAGGCCGTGTCGTCGAGGAACATGTATTCCGAGCACGGATTGGACGCCCGGATCCGGCCCGAGGCCGGGCAGGTGTGCCAGTCGTTCATCGTCGAGTTGAAGTGCAGGCCCGGATCGGCGCTCGCCCAGGCGGCGTAGCCGATCTTCTCCCAGAGGTCGCGGGCCTTCAGCGTCTTGACCGTCTTGCCTGTGGTGCGCGCCGTCAGGTTCCAGTCGCCATCGGTCTCGACCGCGCGCAGGAAATCGTCGGTCAGCGAGACCGAGTTGTTCGAGTTCTGGCCGGAGACGGTGAGATAGGCGTCGGAATCCCAGTCGGTGTCGTAGGTGTCGAAGGAGATGTCCTTGTAGCCCTGCCTGGCGAACTGGATGACGCGCTTGATGTAGTTGTCCGGCACCAGCGCCTTGCGGGCGAGCTTGATCTCGCGCTTCAGGGCCGGGTTCTGCTCGGGATCGAAGCAGGAATCGCCGTCGCCCTCGCAGTTCACGCAGGCCTTGAGCACGGCCTTCATGTGCTTCTTGACGGTCTTGGAGCCGGTGACGAGGGCGGCGACCTTCTGCTCCTCCTTCACCTTCCAGTCGATATAGGTCTCGATATCGGGATGGTCGGCGTCGACCACCACCATCTTGGCGGCGCGGCGCGTGGTGCCGCCCGACTTGATCGCGCCCGCCGCGCGGTCGCCGATCTTGAGGAAGGACATCAGCCCGGAGGACTTGCCGCCGCCGGCGAGCTTCTCGCCTTCGCCGCGCAGCGCCGAAAAATTCGAGCCGGTGCCGGAGCCGTATTTGAACAGGCGCGCCTCGCGCACCCACAGGTCCATGATGCCGCCTTCGTTGACGAGGTCGTCCTGCACGCCCTGGATGAAGCAGGCATGCGGCTGCGGGTGCTCGTAGCTCGACTTCGACTTCACGAGCTTGCCGGTCTTGAAGTCGACGTAGAAATGGCCCTGGCTCGGCCCGTCGATGCCATAGGCCCAGTGAAGGCCGGTGTTGAACCATTGCGGCGAGTTCGGCGCGACGCGCTGGGTGGCGAGCATGAAGCGCAGCTCGTCATGGAAGGCGCGGGCATCCTCCTCGGAGGAGAAATAGCCGCCCTTCCAGCCCCAATAGGTCCAGCAGCCCGCAAGACGGTCGAAGACCTGCTTGGACGAGGTCTCGGAGCCGGTGCGCTCGGCCTCGGGCAATTCGGCCAGCGCCGCCTCGTCGGCGACGGAGCGCCAGAGGAAGGAGGGGACGTCGTTCTCCTCGATCTTCTTCAGGCGCGCGGGCACGCCGGCCTTGCGGAAATATTTCTGCGCGAGCACGTCGCTGGCGACCTGCGACCAGGCCTCGGGAACCTCGATGCCTTCCAGCCGGAAGACGACCGAGCCGTCCGGGTTCCTGATCTCGCTGACGGCCGATCGGAAGGGAATCGCGGCATAGGGCGACTGTCCGGCGGTGGTGTAGCGGCGCTCGATGCGCATGATCTTCGTCCCTTGCATGCCGCGGGCGGATGACCCGCGCGGCCGGTTGATCACCGGCTCCTGTTCAGCCCAACTCGGTTTGGTGCCCCGTGGGTCCCGGCGGTGTCGTCCCGCCCTCAGGCCCGGTCGCGGCCAGAGGCGCGCGTGCCCGTTCGCGATCTGCGATCTCTCGCGGATGCGGCGGCAGGCCCGGGCAACTCTGGAAACTAAGGTCTCGCCGTTCCAGAGGCGTCGCCGCCAGCCGTCATGCGATGGGCCAAATCTAGTGCAGGTGGCGGCTGTCCGTCAAGGAATAGTGGCCGGCAATCCCCGCAGGCACGACATCTGGTAGGGATGTGTGAGTTGTGGGGATAAGTTTCAAGGCGTCCGCTAAGCCTCGGGAATCGCCGGGGAATCGGATCCGCCCGGCTGAGATTGCCACAGGCCTGCGGGAAACGCAGCGCCCGAAATCCCGCTGTTCGTGGTTGACGGGCGATGGAACCGGTGTTTGCGGGCCCGGGCCGCGCGCAGTGCTTTGAAAGCTGCCCGGAAGTGGCTGATCCAGGGCGACTTCCGGGTAATGGGGCCTCCTGCGGGGAGCTTTCCGAATCGCGGCCGAATCACGGCCGAATCGTGGCGGGGTTTTGCGCTCAAGGCGCCATCAGCCTCAGCCGGGCTATGCCGGCCGGCGCGCGATCGAGCCCGGAGCTTTCATGGCCCGCGATCCTGTCGCTCATCTATCTGAGACGATGCGACCGGCAGGCTGGACAGCAGGCGGCGCGGGGGCCATAAGTCGCCCGATTGTTTTGCATCGCGCGCATGGACCTGAAGACGATGAAGGACTGGCTGCTGCAGATCTTCACCTGGTGGAACGGCCAGACGATCGGCACGCGTTTCCACACCTGGCGCCATGGCGAGCGGGTGGGCGAGGACGAGTTCGGCAATGTCTATTACCGCACGAGGGGCGGGGTGAAGGACAAGGCGCTCGGCTTCCAGCGGCGCTGGGTGATCTACAAGGGCGAGGCGGAGGCCTCCAAGGTGCCGCCGGGCTGGAACGGCTGGCTGCATCACACGGTCGACGTCGCTCCCTCCGAGGAGAGCTATCAGCCGCGCGACTGGCAAGAGCCGCACCAGCAGAACTGGACCGGCACGGCGCTGGCCTATCGCCCGCAGGGCTCGACGCTCGCCGAGGGCGAGCGCCCGGCCGCCACCGGCGACTATCAGGCCTGGACGCCCGGCCGCTGAGAGCGGGACTTACGCCCTTTTTCCGCTGCCTTCATCGTGTTACTGCGCCTCGTCGCGCCCGCGGCGCCGGGGAGATTCGCAAAGCCTCCATGCCGTCCTTGTCCCGTTTTCCGATCCTGGCCGGCCTTGCCGCGAGCGCGCTTGCGCTGGTGGCCGCCGGTCCGGCCGAGGCCGACCGCATCAAGAACCCGACGGCGGTCTTCGCCGGGCTCGACAAGATCACCGGCCGGATCATCTCTTTCGAGGTGGCGATCGACGAGACGGTGCAGTTCGGCGCCCTGCAGCTGACGCCGCGCGTCTGCTGGACACGGCCCCCGACCGAGGCGCCGCAGACCGACGCCTTCGTCGAGGTCGACGAGGTGACGGTCAAGAACGAGTACCGGCGCATCTTCACCGGCTGGATGTATGCGGCGAGCCCAGGCCTGCACGGCGTCGAGCACGCGATCTACGATGTCTGGCTGACCGACTGCAAGGGCGGCTCCGAGCTCGTGATCGATCCCAAGGAGCCGGAGGCGCCGCCCCCCGAGGAGCCGCGCCGGCCGCGCACCCCGCCGCGCGAGGCCGCCCCGCCGCGCCCCGCGCCGCCGCCTGGCGGCCGCATCGACGTCGAGCCGCCGCGCGGCGTGCCGGTGCAGCCGCAGCGGCCGAGCCAGCGCTTCTTCCCGACCAACCCCGTGCTTCCGCGCGATCCGACCGGCAGCGGCGCCTGAGCGCGCCGCCCGGCGGCTGGCCTTCAGATCTCGGCGAGGGCTTCCCGGCCGCCGATGGGCGTCCCGGCCGGCCAGCCATGCCAGTCGCCGTCATGCCGCAAGGCGTCGTCGAGCAGGCGGCGATAGGCGTCGCGCGGGATCTCGATCGTGCCGAAGCGGGCGAGGTGGCCGGTCTGGAACTGGGTATCGAGCAGGCGATAGCCGCCGCGCCTGAGCCTTGCGACGAGATGGACCAGCGCGACCTTCGAGGCGTCGGTCTCACGGTGGAACATGCTTTCGCCGAAGAAGGCGCCCCCGAGCGACAGGCCGTAGAGCCCGCCGACGAGGCGGCCCTCATGCCAGCATTCGACGGTATGGGCGTGGCCCAGCGCGAAGAGCTCGCCGAAGATCGCGCGGATGCGGCTGTTGATCCAGGTCTCGGCCCGTTCCGGCCTCGCCTCGGCGCAGGCGGCGATGACGGCGTCGAAGGCGGTGTCTACCCTGACCTCGAAGCGATCGGCGCGCACGGTGCGGGCAAGCCGCGCCGGGAGATGGAAGCGATCGAGCGGGATGATGCCGCGTTCCTCCGGCTCGACCCAGAACAGGCCCGGATCGTCGGCGCTCTCCGCCATCGGGAAGATGCCGGCGGCATAGGCGCGCAGCATGATCTGCGGCGTGATCGCGGGGCTTTGGAGGGGCACGGAACGGGCCTTCATCGCCGGATGGGAGCGCGGGAGCGGCGGTTATGTCAAATGACGGCCGGTGCCGCGTATTCGCAGAGGAGCCACGCCGTCATTCCGGACAAGCCGCGAAGCGGCGCCGATCCGGAATCCACCATGGGGCGCGCGCTCCGATGGATCCCGGATCAAGCCCGGAATGACGATGAGGTTCTGCACGCGTCACTTCAGGACATGGCTGAGGAGCGCGGCGGAAGGCCCTGACAGATCAGCCCTCTGCCGGTTCCGCCCCCGGCGCGTCGCCCTCGGCCTCGTCCTCGCCGCCTTCGCCGTCCTCGTTGATGCACTCGACCGAAACGACCTTCTCGTCCTTGGCAGTGTTGAACACCGTCACCCCTTGCGTCGAGCGCCCGGCGATGCGGATGCGGTTGTCCGGGCCGGCATCGACCGGGACGCGGATCAACTGGCCGCCATCGGTGACGAGCATGAGCTGATCCGAGTCCAGCGCCGGGAAGGAGGCGACGAGCTTGCCGTTGCGCTCGTTCACCACCATGGCGACGATGCCCTTGCCGCCGCGCCCGGTCACCCGGTACTCGAAGGACGAGGTGCGCTTGCCGTAGCCCCGCTCCGAGACGGTCAGGATGAACTGCTCGGCCGCGCCCATCGCGGCGTATTTCTCCTGGCCGAGCTCGATGTCGCCGGCGCTCTCCTCGGCATCGGCCTCGACCGAAGCCACGGCGTCCGCGGCGTCGTCGGCCTCGCCGTTGAGCGCCCGGCGGGCCGCCGCGGCGCGCTTGAGATAGGCGGCGCGCTCGTCGGGCGTGGCGTCGAGATGCGTAAGGATCGCGAGCGAGATCACCTCGTCGCCCTTGGCGAGGTTGATGCCGCGCACGCCGGTCGAATCGCGGCCCTTGAAGACACGCACCTCCGGCACCGCGAAGCGGATGCACTGGCCGTCGGCGGTGGTCAGCAGCACGTCGTCGTTCTCGGTGCAGATCTGCACGTCGACGATGTGGTCGCCCTCGTCGAGCTTCATCGCGATCTTGCCGGCGCGGTTGACGTTGACGAAGTCGGAGAGCTTGTTGCGGCGCACCCCGCCCGAGGCGGTGGCGAACATCACGTCCAGCGTCTCCCAGCTCGCCTCGTCCTCCGGCAGCGGCATGATCGTGGTGATGCGCTCGTCCGATTCGATCGGCAGCATGTTGACCAGCGCCTTGCCGCGCGCGTTCGGCGCCGCAAGCGGCAGGCGCCAGACCTTCTCCTTGTAGACCTGGCCTTCCGAGGAGAAGAACAGCACAGGCGTATGGGTCGAGGCGACGAAGAGGCGCGCGACGAAATCCTCGTCCTTGGTCGCCATGCCGGAGCGGCCCTTGCCGCCGCGGCGCTGGGCCCGATAGGTCGAGAGCGGCACGCGCTTGATGTAGCCGCCATGGCTGACGGTGACGACCATGTCCTCGCGGGCGATCAGATCCTCGTCGTCGAGGTCGGAGCCCCAGTCCTGGATCTCGGTGCGGCGCGGCGTGGCGAAGGCGGCCCTCACCTCGGCAAGCTCGGCCTTGACGATCGACTGGATGCGGGCGCGCGAGCGCAGGATGTCGAGATAGTCGGCGATCTCCCTGGCGAGCTTCTCCAGCTCCTCGCCGATCTCGTCGCGGCCCAGAGCGGTCAGGCGCGAGAGGCGCAGCTCCAGGATCGCCTTGGCCTGCGCGTCGGAGAGCCGGTAGGTGCCGTCCGGGTTCATCGGGTGGCGCGGATCGTCGACCAGCGCGATCAGCGGCGCGATGTCGTCGGCCGGCCAGTCGCGCGCCATCAGCGCCTCATGCGCGGCGGCCGGCGTCGGCGCGGTGCGGATCAGGCGGATGACCTCGTCGATATTGGCGACGGCGGTGGCAAGCCCGCAGAGCACGTGCGCCCGCTCGCGGGCCTTGTTGAGCAGATAGCGCGTGCGCCGCGAGACGACCTCCTCGCGGAACTCGACGAAGGCCGCGATGAAGTCCTTGAGGTTCAGGACCTCCGGGCGGCCGCCGTTCAGCGCGACCATATTGGCGCCGAAGGAGGTCTGCAGCGGGGTGAAGCGGTAGAGCTGGTTCAAGACCACGTCGGCGACGGCGTCGCGCTTGATCTCGATGACGACGCGCACGCCCTCGCGGCTCGATTCGTCGCGCAGATCCGCGATGCCCTCGATACGCTTCTCGCGAACCAGATCGGCGATCTTCTCCACCATCGTCGCCTTGTTCACCTGATAGGGGATCTCGGTGACGACGATCGCCTCGCGCTCCTTGCGCATCTCCTCGATATGCGTCTTCGAGCGCATCACGATCGAGCCGCGGCCGGTGTGATAGGCGGAATGGATGCCGCTGCGGCCCATGATCGAGGCGCCGGTCGGGAAATCGGGGCCCGGCACGATCTCGATCAGATCGTCGATCGAGATCTCGGGATCGTCGATGAAGGCCACGCAGGCGTCGATGACCTCGCCGAGATTATGCGGCGGGATGTTGGTCGCCATGCCGACCGCGATGCCGCCGGCGCCGTTGACGAGGAGGTTCGGATAGCGCGCCGGCAGGACCGTCGGCTCATGCTCCTTGCCGTCGTAGTTCGGCTGGAAATCGACGGTCTCGAGGTCGAGGTCCTCGAGCAGCGGCATCGCCGCCTTGTCGAGGCGCGCCTCGGTGTAACGGTCGGCGGCGGGTGAATCGCCGTCCATCGAGCCGAAATTGCCTTGGCCGTCGATCAGCGGCAGGCGCAGCGAGAAGTCCTGCGCCATGCGCACCAGCGCGTCATAGACCGCGAGATTGCCGTGCGGATGGTATTTACCCATCGTGTCGCCGACGATGCGGGCGCATTTGGTGTAGGGGCGGTCCGGCAGGTTCTTGTTCTCGTGCATCGAGAACAGGATGCGGCGATGGACCGGCTTCAGCCCGTCGCGGACATCGGGCAGGGCGCGGCTCACGATCACGCTCATGGCGTAATCGAGATAGCTCTTCTTCATTTCGTCGGTGATCGCGATCGGCTTGATCCCGCCGCCGAAATCCGGGCCAGTGTCGCGCTTGTCTTCGGTATCGTCGCTCAAGGGAAAATGTCCCGATTCCTCAAGGTTTTTCAGCCTTCTGGCTAGCCGATTCCGGCCGGCGACGCCAGCAAAAGCGGGCGCTGTCCAAGCAAAAATTCTGCCAATGAAATCAGCTGGTTACAGACTTTTTTCAGCGGCGTTCCGGCGGGCCGCCATATTCCCTCCTTTCTTGCCGCGTGACGGCGGCTCCACGGCATGCTGATGTGGCGCGATGTTCGCCGAATTCGCCACCGCAGCGCTCGTCACCATGCTGGTGACGCTGGACCCGCCGGGGCTGGCGCCGATCTTCCTGTCGCTGACGCGCGGAATGTCGGGCGCCGAGCGGCGGCAGGTGGCGATCCGCGCCTCGATCATCGCCTTGGCATCATGGCCTTCTTCGGCGTGGCGGGAGAAGTCGTGCTGAAGGCGCTCGGCGTCTCGCTGCCGGCCTTCCGGATCGCGGGCGGATTGCTCTTGTTCTGGATCGCCTTCGAGATGGTGTTCGAGCGCCGCGGCGAGCGCAAGCAGCAGACGGCGGACACCGCGATCACCCAGGACCACATCCGCAACGTCGCGGCCTTTCCGCTGGCGATCCCGCTGATGGCGGGGCCGGGCGCGCTGACCGCGACGATCCTGCTCGCCGGCCGGGCGCATGGCGATCCGCTGCTGCTGGTGACGCTGGCGGTGATCTGCGGGCTGGTGATCCTGTCCTGCCTTATCGTGTTCCTGACGGCGTCGTCGATCGCCAAGCTGCTGGGCGTCACCGGCAACATCGTGCTGACGCGGCTGCTCGGCGTGGTGCTGGCGGCGCTCGCCGTGCAGTTCGTGATCGACGGGGTGAGGGCGGCGGCGCAGGCGGGGTAGGGCTCCCGTCACTTCGCCAGGAACGCCCGGATCGCGCCTTCCGCCTGCTGCATCGACATCACGCCGTCGAGATGGCCGCGCGCGCCCTCGATGGTGAAGTGAGTGATGTCGCGCCCGGCATCGCGTGCCGCCTTCAGCGTGCGTGCCACCATATGGGGCGGGAAGACGAGGTCCTGCGGCTGGGTGATGTAGAGCATCGGCGCCCTGATCCGCGCCATGCCGTCGGCAAGCGAGCTGCCGCCGGTGGTGAAGAGCTGGTTCGCCTTGACGAGATAGAGGAAGTGGTTGGCGTCGGCGCGCTGCGCCCGCTCCAGCCCGGCCTTGTCGAGCATGCTCTGGATCTGGAAGCGGGCATCGAGCGCACCGGCCGGGTCCACGCCCGCCTCGGCCGGCCGGCGGCCGAAGGTGGCGTTGGCCCAGCCGGCCTGGTTCGCCTGCAGGGTGACGAGCGTCAGCGCCTTGCCGAGCCCGGCGAGGGGGGCAGCCTTCCCGTAGTAATCGCCGCCGTTCCAGTTCGGATCGATCAGGATCGGTGCCGCCCAGGCGTCGAGCCAGGCGATCAGCATCGCGTCCTGCTCGGCCGCGCCGATCACCGGCATCGCCCTGGCGACCATCTCGGGATGGCTCGCCGCCCATTCGAAGGTCTGGAGCGAGCCCATCGAGGGGCCCGCCACCAGGGCGAGCCGTTCGATGCCGAGGCTTTCGACCAGCGCCTTCTGAACCTCGACGAAGTCGCGGATGGTGACGACCGGAAACCTGAGCCCATAGGGCCGGCCGGTCTCGGGGTCGATCGAGGCCGGGCCGGTGGTGACGGTGTTCGGGTCGCCGGTGTTGAGGTTGACCAGCGTGTCGCAGGAGAGGACGAAGTAGCGGTCCGTGTCGATCGCCTTGCCGGGGCCGATGATCGCGTCCCAATAGCCCGGTTCCGCATCGCCGGGGGCGTAGCGGCCGGCGGCGTGCGAGGTGCCGGAGAAGTAATGGCAGATCAGCACGGCGTTGGATTTGTCGGCGTCGAGCCTGCCGTAGCTCTCCCAGCCGACGCGGACGTTCCTCAGCCGGCGCCCGCCTTGGGTTACGAAACGCGCAAGCTCGAAGACCTTCTTCTCGACCGCCGGTTCTTGCGCTTGTGCCATGCCGGCCGTGGTCATCGGGTAAGTGGTATCGGGCTGGCGCCGGCCGGGCTCAGGAGCGCGTCGGCCGCGATGTCGAAGACCGGCGCGTCGAGCGGACCCCTGAGCAGGAAGGGCAGCTTCGGCGTCCCGTTGGGAGAGGAGAGCGAGGCGGCCATGTCGAGGATGCGGGTGCTGAGCGAGGCGCTGCCGGTGAGGTTGAAGCGGTAGTTCTGCCCGCTCATCTGCGCCTCGGTCAGGACCAGGAGGCCGTTTGCGATGCCGGCATTGGCGGTGAGGGTCTCGAAGGGGGTCTTGCCGTGGCGCCAGTCGCGGAGCGCCTGGGCTGGATTGCGCTCGGCGCGGCGCAAAAGCTCGCCCAGCGCGATGCCGCTGAGCTCGCCCTGCCTGAGCGCGAGGTTCACCTTGCCGGTGAGCGAGCCGATCAGCGCGTCGAAGCTGCGGCCGGCGCCGTCCAGCACGAGCTGAAGGCTGCCGATGCCGGAAAGCCGCGCGAGCTGCGGCAGGTCGGAAGCGGCCTGGCCGATATTCACCTTGTCGAGGCCGGCCTGGAGCTTGACGTCGACGCCAGCCGGGGCGGCGCTCGCCAGCAGCCGGCTCTTGAGGCTGCCGCCATAGGCGCCGGCCCGGATGAGCCCGGTCTCGAAACGTCCCTTCTTCACCAGGAGATAGATCGCGACGTCGGTGAGTCGCGCCCCCTCGAGACGGGCGGCGTCGACGGAGACCCTGAGATCGATGTCATGCGCCGTCCAGGCATCGAGATCGAGGGGGGAGGGGTCGGCCGCGTCGACGGCCGGGATCGGCAGGCGATCGACGAGGCGGCCGAGATCAAGCTTCGCACCGGCGAGGGTGCCCGACAAGGCGAAGCGCCCATCCGCCTGCGCGAGCTTGACCACGCCGTCGAGGCGATCCCCGTCGAGGCTGACGACGGCGTTGTTGAAGGACACCTCCCGCGGCTTCACCTGGATGTCGGCTGAAAGCGTCAGCGCGCCGAGCGCCGAGGCCAGCCGCGACTGCGTGCTGAACCAGCCGAGGAGCCCGGTGAGCGACGGCGTCGACAGGGCAAGCGGGCCGCTGATCATCGGCTCGCCGGGGCCGGCGCGCGTTCCCTCGAAGCGCAGCTTCAGCAGGCTCGATGTCGCCGAGAGCGCCGCTTTGGTGCTCCCCCCGGCCATCGGCCAGAGCAGGCTCACCTCGGTCGGGACGCCGCGCCAGTTGAGCGAGCCGGCGAGCGCGAGCGGCTCGCCCGGGCCGCGTTCGTCGATCACGAGGTCGAGGTCGCGCACGGTGCTGCGGATCGCTCCGTCGGCACGCAGGAAGACCGAGCCCGCGCTGATGACGATCTTGCTCTGGCTCCGCAGGCGCTCGAGCGCGGCCAGGGGCGCCGCGAGCCATTCGCTGACGCCCTCGCTCGCGGCGGGGATTACGATATCGATCTGCGGCGCGATCAGATCGACCCGGTCGAAGCTGATCCGCCCGCTGAGCAGCGGCAGCAGGCGCAGATGCGCCCTGACTCGCACGGCCTCGCCCGAGAGCGCTCCGTCGCGCCGGGAAAAGCCGACCTGGGAGAGGCTGATGCGGGGCAGCGGCAGCAGGGCGATCTCGGCGCGCTCGACCGCCCCGACGACGATGCCGGTCCGCTCCTCGATCGCGCCGACGACGACGCGCTGGATGCGCCCGAGCGCGACGTCCCACGACCGCAGGCCGAGCAGGCCCACGGCGACGACGAGGCTGAAGGCGATGATCGCGGCGCGTCTGGTCATGGACTTTACGAATCGGCACCGGGCCGAAGTCAGCCTGCCCCCTGGCGGGAGAGGGTTTAGGCCGATGCGGATGGCTTGTCGAGGCTGGAGAGCCGGCTATCCCGTGCGATCCGTGCCGGTCCTGGCCAGCACGAAGGCCGGGTAGAGCCCGGCCAGGATGATCAGGAGCGCGGCCAGCGCCCCGTCCTCGAAGACGCCGCGCGAGGCGTGGCCGTAGACCACGGTCGCCAGCGTGTCGATGTTGAGCGGGCGCAGCAGCAGCGTCGCCGGCAGCTCCTTGAGGCAGTCGACGAAAACGAGCAGCGCCGCCGCCGCGATGGCCGGGCGGGCGAGCGGCCAATGGATGCGGGCCAGCACCTCCGGGCCGCTGGCGCCGAGCGCGCGCGCCGCGTCGTCGATCCGCGGCGAGACGCGGGTGAGCCCGCTCTCGACGCCGGAGATCCCGATGGCGAGGAAGCGCACCGTATAGGCGATCACCAGCGCCGCGCCCGAGCCGATCAGGATCAGGCCGGGCTTGAGGTTAAACAGCGCGGAGGCTGCATCGGCCATCAGGTTGTCGAAGGCCGCGAGCGGGATCAGCAGGCCGAGCGCCAGCACGGTGCCGGGCACGGCGTAGCCGAGGCCGGCGATGCGGATGAGCGGCTTCAGCCAGGTTTCGCGGCCGCTGCGGCCGGCGGTGGCGATGCAGAGCCCGAGCGCCACCACCAGTACGGAGGCCAGCCCGGAGAGCATGAGCGCATTGCCGAGAAGCCTGAGCAGCGCGGCGTCGAATTGCGCGAGGAGGCCGCGCTGCAGGATCTCCACGACGAGATAGCCGACCGGCAGGACGCCGCCGAAGAGCACCGGCAGGGCGCAGGCGAGGCCTGCGAGCGCCGCAGCGCGCCCGCGCAGCGGCCGGCGTGTCACCGGCCGGGGCTGGCGCACGGGCAGGGCGAAGCGGCGCTGCCCGCGCAGCCTGAACTCGGTCAGGATCAGCGCGAAGACGATGAGCAGCATGACGCAGGCGATCTGGGCGGCGCCGGGCAGCGAGCCGCGATTGACCCAGGTGGTGTAGATCGACAGCGTCAGCGAGCGGACGCCGAGATATTCGGTGGCGCCGATATCGTTCAGCGTCTCGAGCAGGACGAGGGCGAGGCCGGCCGCCAGCGCCGGGCGCGCCAGCGGCAGGCCGATGCGCCAGAACAGCCGGCCGGGCGCGGCGCCGAGATTGCGCGCGGCCTCGACGAGGCTCGCGCCCTGCACGCTGAAGAGCGCGCGCGTGCTGAGATAGACGTAAGGATAGAGCACGACCGCCATGATCGCGATGGCGCCGGGGAGGTTCCGCGGATCGGGAAACCAGTAGTCGCGCAGCGAGCGCCAGCCGGTCACGGCGCGCAGTCCGCTCTGGAGCGGCCCCTGGAAGCCGAGGAACTCCACGTAGATATAGGCGGTGAGATAGGTCGGCAGCGCCAGCGGCAGCACCAGCAGCCATTCGAAGGGGCGCCGCCCCGGAAAATCATACTGCGTCACCAGCCAGGCGGTGCCGGTGCCGATGACGGCGCTGACGAGGCCGACGCCGGCGAGCAGCAGCCCGGTCTGGACGAGCGCCGTCGGCAGGACGTTGGCGATGAGATGCGGCCAGATCTCCGCCGCCTGCCGCGAGGAGAATGCGGTCGCGACGAGCGCGACGAGCGGCATGAGCACGAGCGCAGCCCCGCCGATCGCGGCATAGGCGAAACGCGTCGACGGCCGCCATCGCAACGGCGGCCGTCCTGTCATGGCGAGCGGATCGCTCAGGCTCAATTGTCGAAGCCGACCTTGTCGACGAGGTTCGCCGCGGCCTTGCGCTGCTTGGCAACCTCGGAGAGCGGCAGCTTGTCCGGGGTGACGGCGCCGAGCAGCTTGACGGCGGAGGAGTCGGTCACCGCGGCGTTGACCGGGAACTCGAAGTTGCCGTTCGCATAGAGCGCCTGCGCCTTCTCGCCGAGCATGTACTCGACGAGCTTGACGGCGTTGGCCTTGTTCGGGGCGTTCTTGGCCAGCGCCGCGGCCGAGACGTTCACATGGGTGCCGCCGCCGGCGAAGGTGGTCTTGAGCGGCTTGATCGCCTCGAACCAGCCCTTCTGCTCGTTCTTCGCCTCACTCATCAGGCCGATGTAGTAGGTGTTGATCACCGCGATGTCGCAGAGGCCGGACTGGATGTCGCGGGCGACGTCGCGGTCGCCGCCGCCGGGCTTGCGGGCCGCGTTGGCGCGCAGGGCCTTGAGCCAGGTCTCGGTCTTCTCGGCGCCGTGATGGATGAGATTGGCGGCGAAGAGAGCGACGTTGTAGGGGTGCTGGCCGGCGCGGATGCAGAACTTGCCCTTCCACTTGGGATCGGCGAGGTCCTCATAGGTGATCGCATCCTGCTGGACGCGCTCCTTCGAGGCCACGACGATGCGGGCGCGCTTGGTCAGCGTCACCCAGGCGTTGTCGGGCCGCAGTTGGGCCGGGACGGTCTTGTCGACGACGTCCGACTGGATCGGCTGGGTGATGCCGGCCTCGACCGCCGCGTTGATCTCGCCGACATCGACCATCAGCATGAGGTCGGCCGGGCTGTTGGCGCCCTCGGCCCGGATGCGCTCCTGCAGGCCGTCCTTCAGGAAGACCGCGTTGACCTTGATGCCGGTGTCCTTGGTGAAGGCTTCCAGCACCGGGTTGAGCAGGGCGGGCTCGCGGGTGGTGTAGAGGTTCACGTCCTGCGCGAAGGCCGGGGCGGCCATCAGGCAGGAGGACAGCGCCAGGGCGTGGAGATGGGTCTTTGCGATCATTGCTTCTGCTCCGTCGGGGCGCGCGATCAGCGCAATGGCGGAGCGATAGAACGCCATCCATGGGGCGTCAATGGATTTACCCTTTGATATCAATGTCTTATATGAATTCTAGAGTTCTTCTTATTTTGATGAATTCTAATAAGTCCGGCATTGCCTTGGAAAGACGGCGAGATTTCGGGCGCGCCGCAGTCGTACGTCTTTCGGATGAGGCGACCTGTCGCGGAACCACCTTTGTCATTCCGGGGCTTCGCGTCAGCGAAGAACCCGGAACCCACGACTGGGTGAGCGGCTTGCAGCGGGTATAGGACGTCTCACCCGGTCGTGGGTTCCGGGTTCGCCCTCCGGGCGCCCCGGAATGACAAAGGTGCGGCTCGAAGCCTACCGCGCCGGCAGCGTGAGCGGGATCAGGCGCACCGATGTGCGCGTCGCCGGATCGACCGTGCCGCGCAGGACGGCGTCGCTGGCGGTGCTGTCGTCCCTGAGATAGGCCTCGCGGACGCGCATCTGGCGCCGGAGGCTGCGTGCCTGCGCTTCCTGGCGGGAAATGCCGACCTGCTGGTCGATCTGCCGGCGCTGGGCCTTGCTGAGCTCCGAGGCGGTGCGGAAATCGCGGAAGTCGCGGCGGCTATAGGGCCAGCTCGCGCTGCCGGCGAAGGTCGAGACCTTGCCGTCGAGCACGACGCTGTCGCCCGGCCGCAAGGTGATGTCGCGCAGGAGCGAGATGCGCCGCTCGCCGGCCTGGACGATGGCCGGGCGGCAGGCGGGGTCGGCCGCCTTCTCGTGGCTGAAAGCCATCGGCAGGGCGGCATAGCGCTTGCCGTCGGCGGCGACGGCCTCCGCGATGCCGGCCGCGCCGGCGGCCAGCCGGAAGACCTTGACGGGAACGCCCGGATTCATCGCCGTGCAGAGAGCCTCATGCGCCTTCAGGTCGCCGGGCGAGCGCAGATAGCCGATCGGCGCATGGAAGCCGTCGCAGAGACGCACGCAGAAGGTCTGCGTCCTGTCGGCCACGCCGGTGACCGGGTCGAGCATGGCGGCCGCCGTGCCCGCGGCCTTGCGCCGCCGGTCGGCGAGCTTCCTGTCCTGCTTGCGGAACGGGTTGAGGTCGATCGGCTGGGCGAGGCGGCCGTCCGGCAGCACCTGCATCAGCGGCAGGCGCCAGCCCTGGTTGGCGGGGGCATAGGCATTGGCCTGCGGGGCATAGCGGGTCGAGGTGTAGGCGGCGTTGCGCAGGCGCGCCTGCTCGGTACGGCGCTGGGCTTCCTGGGCGATGAACTCGCGCACGCCCGCGTCGCCCTCGGCCTGCACCATCGAGGCCGTCAGCACCACGCCGCCGGAGCCGAGCGCGGCGCCCAGCGCGATGAGCGCCATGAGCCGGCCGGTCGATCCGCGCCGCACTGTCTTCACTTCGCCGGAACCGGCGGCCGGACCCTCGCCTCCGCGGGCGAGCGCCCGCGCCGGGACTTCACGGACACGCAACATCGCGTCACTCCAAACTACGCCTGTCCACCGTCCGCCGCCATCGGGGTGTAGTTTACTTTTCGTTAAGCTTCAACGCCCGCGGGCACGCGGCCGCGGGAAAAGGGCTGAATGCTTAACGGGAGGCGCGCCGTCGCGACGGCCCTCACAGCACGGTGAGGAGCACGCCGAGCCACATGCCGAAGAGCGCGAGCACGCCCAGGCCATAGGCCGCGCCGCGCAAAGGCAGCCTGTTGGGGCCGATATGGATCAGCGTGTGGGCGATGCGGGTCGCGACATAGAACCAGGCGAGGAGGACCATGGCATGGCCGGTGGCGCCGGTCTCCATCGCGATCATCACGAGGGCGAAGAAGATGACCGGCGTTTCGAACTGGTTGGAGAAATTCGCCCCCGCGAGCCGGGCGGGAAGCGGATAGCTCTCGGTCGACACCGCGACCTCGTCCAGGCGGACGGCGCCGCTGCCGAAGGCGCTCTTGCGGCGCAGCATCAGCACGACGCCGACGACGAAGATCCAGAAGATCATCGCCAGCGTCGGATAGATCAGCTTGAGGGTCATGGCGGCACAGCCTTCAGGAGCGCGTCGGGTAGTTCGGGCTCTCGCGCACGATCGTCACGTCGTGGACGTGGCTCTCGCGCAGGCCCGCGCTGGTGATGCGGATGAAGCGGGCCTTGTTGCGATAATCCTCGAGGTCGTGGCCGCCGACATAGCCCATCGCGGCGCGCAGGCCCCCGGCGAGCTGGTGCAGCACGTTCTTGACCGGGCCCTTATAGGCGACCTGGCCCTCGATGCCCTCGGGCACGAGCTTCAGCGTGTCCTTGATGTCCTGCTGGAAATAGCGGTCGGCCGAGCCGCGCGCCATCGCGCCGACCGACCCCATGCCGCGATAGGCCTTGTAGCTGCGGCCCTGGTAGAGGAAGGTCTCGCCCGGCGTCTCGTCGGTGCCGGCGAGCAGCGAGCCGACCATGGCGCAGGAGGCGCCGGCCGCGAGCGCCTTGGCGAGGTCGCCGGAATATTTGATGCCGCCATCGGCGATGACCGGCACGCCGGCCTTCGACGCAGCCGAGGCTGCGTCCATGATCGCGGTGAGCTGCGGCACGCCGACGCCGGCGACGATGCGGGTCGTGCAGATCGAGCCCGGGCCGATGCCGACCTTGATGGCGTCGGCGCCGGCATCGATCAGGGCCTGGGCGCCGCCGGCGGTGGCGACGTTGCCGGCGATGACCTGGACCGCGTTCGACAGCTTCTTCACGCGGCTGACGGCGTCGAGCACCTTGGCGGAATGGCCGTGGGCGGTGTCGACGACGATGAGGTCGACGCCGGCGTCGATCAGCATCTCGGAGCGCTCGAAGCCCTGGTCGCCGGTCGTGGTCGCGGCGGCGGCGAGCAGCCGGCCATGGCCGTCCTTGGCGGCGTTGGGATAGGCGACCTGCTTCTCCATGTCCTTGACGGTGATCAGGCCGATGCAGCGGTAATGGTCGTCGACGACGAGCAGCTTCTCGATGCGGAACTGGTGGAGGAGGCGGCGCGCCTCCTCGGGGCTGACGCCCTCCCGCACCGTGATCAGCCGCTCCTTCGTCATCAGTTCGGAGACGGGCTGGGCCGGGTTGGCGGCGAAGCGCACATCGCGGTTGGTCAGGATGCCGACGAGCTTGCCCTTGTGGCCCTGCGGACCGCGCTCGACGACCGGGATGCCGGAAATGCCGTTGTGCTTCATCAGCGCCAGCGCGTCGGCCAGCGTCTCGTCGGGATGGATGGTGATCGGGTTGGCGATCATCCCCGATTCGAATTTCTTGACCAGCCGGACCTGGGCGGCCTGCTCGGGAGCCTCGAGGTTGCGGTGGATGACGCCGAGCCCGCCGGCCTGCGCCATGGCGATCGCCATGCGCGCCTCGGTGACCGTATCCATCGCCGAGGCGATGATCGGCAGGTTGAGCGCGATGGTGCGGGTGAGCCTGGTGCGGATGTCGACATCCGCCGGCATCACCTCGGAGGCCCCCGGCTCGAGCAGCACGTCGTCGAAGGTGAGGCCGTCGCGGATCAGACCGTCGAATGAAAGCGTCATCGTCAACTCCGATGCCGGCGAGGCCGGCTTTATCAGGGGGCAGGGCGACAGGCCCGTTGCCGAGTTGACGAGGCCCGTTAGCACGGGCGGCTTGCGTCCGCTAGTGCGGGGGGCGGGATTATTTTGCAGTGCGGAAACGGCGCCGGCGCATGGCGGCGCCGTTTCCGCGTCTCGGTTCGATCAGTGGGTCGGGCGAGCGAGCGCGGCGAGCCTCGGCGCCTTGGGCGAGACGCCGAAGCAGCCGGCCTCGTAGATGGTCCGGCCGGCCGCATCGGCTATCTGGTTGCAGGCCGTGCGGCGCATGCATTCGTCGTAGCGCAAGCCTTCGCCACCGCCCGGGATCGTCTGGAACTGGCAGCTCGCCGGCACGTCGTTGGTGGCGGCCGCGGCGGGAGCCGGTGCCCAGCTCAGGCCGGCGACGACGGCAAGGCCGAACAGGGACAGGCCGGGTGCCAGATGGCGGGCTGCGGTGAAGGCGGGTGAGATCATGGTCATGGTGCTTCTCCAGCGGTTGGCGGCGCGCGCCCCTCGCGTCGGCCCGGTGCGACCGGGCTGAAAAGAGATGGGGTGCGTCGGGCCGGGAATGAGTGAGGGCAACGCATGACGGCATTGTGCCTGCCGCCGAGCCATCATCCCAGCGCATGGCGGAAGCGCATCGGCGGCGGGCAAATCGGGCGCTGCACCACAATTTCGCTCTCGTCATTCACTGCACATGACATTAATAAACTAGCTTATGATTTCGAACGCAGCCGATGTCCGCGGGTGTCGAAGGTCTGAAAAGCCGTGCAGCGCGCCAAGCTCCTGCCCCTGATCGTCGCCTGTGCGCTGTTCATGGAGAACACCGACTCGACGGTGATCGCGACCTCGCTGCCGGTGATCGCGGAATCGCTCGGCGAGGACCCGATCGCGCTGAAGCTCGCGCTGACTTCCTATCTCGTCAGCCTCGCCGTCTTCATCCCGATCTCCGGCTGGATGGCGGACCGTTTCGGCGCGCGCACGATCTTCCGCTCGGCGCTGTGCGTCTTCATGCTCGGCTCGCTTCTGTGCGCGGTGTCGAGCTCGCTCGGTGCCTTCGTCGGCGCCCGCTTCCTCCAGGGCATGGGCGGGGCGATGATGGTGCCGGTCGGGCGCCTCGTCGTGCTGCGCAGCGTCAGCAAGTCCGAGATGGTCGGCGCGCTCGCCTATCTGACGGTGCCCGCGCTGGTCGGGCCGGTGGTCGGGCCGCCGCTCGGCGGCTTCATCACCACCTATTTCGACTGGCGCTGGATCTTCCTGATCAACATCCCGATAGGCCTCGTCGGCCTCGTGCTGGCGAGCCTGTTCCTCGAGGAGGTCCGCGAGGAGGACGTGCCGCCCCTCGACATCCGCGGGTTCCTGTTGTCCGCCTTCGGCTTCGCCAGCCTGATGCTGGGCCTCAACAGCGGCGGGCGCCATCTCGTGCCGGAGGTGGTGTCCCAGGCCTGCGTGGTCGCGGGAGCGGCGGCGCTGGTCGGCTACTGGTTCCATGCGCGGCGCGTGCCTCATCCGGTCATCAACCTGTCCCTGCTCAGGATCCCGACCTTCAGGATCGGCGTGATCGGCGGCTCGATCTTCAGGATCGGCACCGGCGCGATCCCCTTCCTGCTGCCGCTGATGCTCCAGCTCGGCTTCGGGCTGAACGCGCTGCAATCGGGGCTGATCACCTTCGTCTCGGCGGCCGGCGCGCTGATCATGAAGACGGCGGCGAAGACCATCCTGGCGCGGTTCGGCTTCCGCAGGGTGCTGACCGTCAACGCCCTGGTCGGGGCGGCCTTTCTCGCGGCGTCGGGCCTGTTCACGCCGACGACGCCGCATGCGGTGATGCTGTCGGTGCTGCTCGTCGGCGGCTGCTTCCGCTCGCTGCAGTTCACCGGCATCGGCGCTCTGAGCTATGCCGATGTCTCCAACCGCGCGATGTCGGGCGCGACCAGCCTGTCGAGCGTCGCCCAGCAGCTTTCGCTCACGCTCGGCGTCACGCTCGGCGCCTTCGTCCTTGAGAGCGTCCATCAGGCCCGCGGCGGCGAGACGCTCGCCGCCGGGGATTTCTGGCCGGCCTTCCTGATCGTCGGCCTGATCGCGGCCTCCTCGGGGCTGTGGATGCGGCAGCTTTCCCCCGATGCCGGCGCCGAGGTCTCCGGCCATGCCCCGCTCAGCGCGCGCAAGGTCACGGCCGAGGCGCTCGTCGAGCGGAAGCCGGCGGAATGACCTTGCCAGAGCGGCCCGCCTGCCGCAGGGTTCGCGCATGCAAGCCGCGCCCGCTCCTTCGGACGAGATGCGCTACCAGCTCTGTGTCGGCGACGGCACGGCCCGGCTCAAGCTCGCCGAAACGGAGCTGACGCTGAGCGACGAGGGCATCGCCTACGCGCTCGACGGCCGCTCGGGCCTCAGGCGCTTCGCCGATCTGCGCGGCATGCGCCTCCAGGCGGTCAATGGCGGGCCGCGCGCCCCCTGGGAAGCGCTGGCCGAGCTCACCTTCGCCGCCGGGCGGCCGCTCTGCGTCCATTCCAACGGTCCCTGGGGCAAGGACGATCCGCAGCGCGACAAGGCCTTCATCGCCTTCGTCGAGGACCTGCATCGCCGCCTCGTCACGGGCGGGCACGACCACGTCGCCTTCCGGCGCGGCATTCCGGAGGGGCGGCACAATTTTCTGATCGGCGTCGCGCTCGTCGCAGGCGTCGTCTTCGGTGGGGCCGGGCTGATGGTTCTCTATATCTGGCTCAGCGGCAAGGCCCGCTTCCTGGAGGTGGCGGGACCTCTCGGCGGGCTCGGCGGCTTCGGCTTCTGGATCTGGAACTCCGTCGCCCGCAGCGCTCCCGGAACCTACGATCCCCGCCACCTGCCGCGCGACGTCTTTCCGGAGTGAGAGCCGCCTGCTTCAGCCGTCCTCGCCGTCCGGCGGCCGAGGCCGGCGATAGCCGGTCGCCAGCACGTAGAGCTCGGAGGAATCGGCGCGGCTTGCCGCCGGCTTGACGTTGCGGACGGTGGCGAAGTCGCGCTTCAGCCCGGTGAGGAGTTCGGCGCTGTCGCCGCCCTGGAACAGCTTGGCGAGGAAGAAGCCGCCCGGCGCCAGCACGCTATGCGCAAACTCCACGGCCGCCTCGGCGAGCGCGATGATCTTGAGATGGTCGGTCTTCTTGTGGCCGGTGGTGTTGGCGGCCATGTCGGACATCACGCCGTCGGCGCGCCCGCCCAGGCGTTCCGTCAGCAGGGCCGGCGCCTCCTCGGCCATGAAATCCATCTGGATCAGGTCGACGCCGGGGATCGGATCGACGGCCAGGAGGTCGATGCCGACGATATGGCCCTTGCCGCGCTCCAGCCCGATCCGCTTGGCGGCGACCTGGCACCAGCCGCCCGGCGCGCAGCCGAGATCGACCAGCCGCTGGCCGGGTTTCAGGAACTTGTAGCGGTCGTCCATCTCCTCGAGCTTGAACGCCGCGCGGGAGCGATAGCCCAGCTCCCTGGCACGCTTCACGTAAGGGTCGTTGAGCTGGCGCTCGAGCCAGAGCTGCGAGGAATGCTTGAGCTTGCCGGCCTTCTTCACCTTGACGCGCAGGTCGCGCGCGCCGGCGCTCGCCTTGCCGCCCTTGCCGCCGGATGGTCCGCTGTTCATCGCCCTATTTCCGCCGCCACCAGGCGCGGTCCTCGTGCATCATCCGCAGCAGGATGCCCTCGCGCAGGCCGCGATCGGCGATGCGCACGCGCTCGCTGGGGAAGGCGCGGCGGATCGCCTCGAAGATCGCGCAGCCGGCCAGCACCAGATCGGCGCGCTCGCGGCCGATGCAGGCATTCGCCGCACGCGCCGCATAGTCCATCGCGATCAGCCGGTCGATCACCGCCAGGATGTCGCGCTGATGCATCCACAGCCCGTCGACCTCGCGCCGGTCGTAGCGCGGCAATTCGAGATGGATGCCGGCGACCGTCGTCACCGTGCCGGAGGTGCCGAGCAGGTGGAAGCCGCGGGTGTCGCTGGCCGCCGCCGCCTTCTTCGCGAAGGGGCCGAGAGCCTGCGCGCAATCCTCGACCATCCGCTCGAACAATTCGCGGCTGACCTCGATGCCGCCATAGCGTTCCGCCACGGTGACGACTCCGATCGGCAGCGAGGCCCATTCGCGGATGCGGGCGGCGGGATCGCGCGCCTCGCTGCGGCCGCCGAGCCAGACGATCTCGGTCGAGCCGCCGCCGATGTCGAAGACGATGACGCTTTCAGCCGCGGGATCGGCCAGCGCCGCACAGCCCGAGACGGCGAGCGCGGCCTCGGTGCGCTGGTCGATGACCTCCAGCGCCAATTCGGCCTCCGCCGCGACGCGGCGGATGAAGTCGAGCCCGTTGGTGGCGGCGCGGCAGGCTTCGGTGGTGACGAGGCGGGCGCGGGTGACGCCGCGATTCGCCATCTTGCCGCGGCAGATCTTCAGCGCGTCGACGGCGCGGTCCATCGCGGCATCGGCGAGGCGGCTGCTCGCGGCGAGCCCCTCGCCGAGGCGCACGATGCGGGAGAAGGCGTCGACCACGCGAAAGCCATGCTGCGCCGGCCGGGCGATCAGCAGGCGGCAGTTGTTGGTGCCGAGATCGAGCGCGGCATAGGTCGTAGCCGACGGGCGGCGGGTCGCGGGCTGCGCGATGCTCTTGAACGGCGTGACGGCCGGAAACGCGCCGGTCCGCTGCGGATCGGCGTCATGTCGCTGCGGCCGCGCTCCAGGCGCGACACCTCGTTCTTGCCGGTCCTCGACCGCCACCGATCCAATCCCCCGACCTGTCCGACACGGCAAGGCGCGGACAGGGGCCGCGACCCGGCGCGGCCAACTGCTTCGCCGACAAGCTAACTACAGGGCGCACGGCATGCCAAGCGGAACCTTGCCGGCTTGCGCTGGAGCCGGCGGATCGGCCAGTCTTTACCGGCTGCATCGCGACAGGGCAGGGAACCGACATGGCCATGAGACACATCCTCGCCATCGACCAGGGCACGACCTCCTCGCGGGCCATCCTGTTCGATGCGTCGCTTGGCATCGTCGCCAGCGCCCAGAAGGAGTTTCCGCAGCATTTCCCGGCCTCCGGCTGGGTCGAGCACGAGCCGGAGGACATCTGGGAGAGCGTCGTCGCCACCGCGCGCGAGGCCATCGCCAAGGCGGGCCTGAGCGCAGCCGAGATCGCCGGCATCGGCATCACCAACCAGCGCGAGACGACGCTCATCTGGGACCGCCGCACCGGCCGGGCGATCCATCGCGCCATCGTCTGGCAGGACCGGCGCACCGCCGAAGCGTGCGCCAAGCTCGCCGCCGCCGGTCATGAGGATCTGGTCGCCGCGCGGACGGGCTTGCGCATCGATCCCTATTTCTCCGCCACCAAGATCGCCTGGCTGCTCGACAACGTTCCAGGCGCGCGGCGGCGCGCGGAAGCGGGCGAGCTCGCCTTCGGCACGGTCGACAGCTTCCTGCTCTGGCGGCTCACCGGCGGGGCGGTGCATGCGACCGACGCCACGAACGCCGCCCGCACCATGCTGTTCGACATCGGCCGCGGCGTCTGGGACCCGGAGCTGCTCGCGCTGTTCGGAATCCCGGCTGCGCTCCTGCCGCAGGTGCGCGATTGCGCCGCGCATTTCGGCGACACCCTGCCCGAGCTGTTCGGGAAGGCCATTCCCGTGCGCGGCATCGCCGGCGACCAGCAGGCGGCGACGATCGGCCAGGCCTGCTTCGCGCCCGGCATGGTGAAATCGACCTATGGCACCGGCTGCTTCGCGCTGCTCAACACGGGCGATGCGCCGGTGCGCTCGCAGCACCGGCTGCTCAGCACCGTCGCCTATCAGTTCGGGGGCGAGCGGACCTATGCGCTCGAAGGCTCGATCTTCATCGCCGGTGCGGCGGTGCAATGGCTGCGCGACGGGCTCGGCATCATCGAAAAGGCGAGCGAGACCGGCCCGCTCGCCGAGGCCGCCGATCCCGAGCAGGAGGTCTATCTGGTGCCGGCCTTCGTCGGGCTCGGCGCGCCGCATTGGGACACCCATGCGCGCGGCGCGATGTTCGGGCTCACCCGCAATTCCGGCCCGCGCGAATTCGCCCGCGCCGCGCTGGAAAGCGTCTGCTACCAGACACTCGACCTCGTCGAGGCGATGCGGGCGGACTGCCCGGCGGCGGGGGCGGGCCGGCAATCGGTGCTGCGGGTCGATGGCGGCATGGTCGCCTCCGACTGGACGATGCAGCGCCTCGCCGACATTCTCGACCTGCCGGTCGACCGGCCGACCGTGCTGGAGACGACCGCGCTGGGCGCGGCCTATCTCGCCGGGCTCGATGCCGGCCTGCTGCCGGAGCCCGACCGTTTCGCCGACCTCTGGCGGCTGGAACGGCGCTTCACCCCGGCGATGGCGGAAAGCCAGCGCCGCCGCAAGGTCGCCGGCTGGCGCGACAGCGTCAGGCGCACGCTGAGCGGGGCTTAGGACAGCCGCCGGTCGAGCGCGTCGGCGATGCGTTCGACGAGCGCGGCGTGGTCCGCCAGCAGCGCCTGGAGCGGCCCGAGCGGCCGGAAGGCGCGCTGATCCTGCGCCTCCTCGCCCTCGCGCTCCCAGGCCTCGATCGTTGCGTCGGCCGCCGTCAGCCAATGCTCCGACAGCGGCGCATCGGCCTCCATAGCGAGCCGTTCGGCGATCCGGCGGCGCAAGCGGTCGCGGGCGGTGCGCAGCGTGTCGAGCTCGTCGGTGTAGCGCACGGGCCGCTCAGTGGACGGTGGCGAGGTCGTCGTCGTCCGGGTCGATCAGCCGCTCGAGGCCGAGATGCTCGACGCCGTCGGTGAACTCGGCGAAGGCGGCGGCATCGGTGGCGAAGGCGTCCTGCCAGACGGTCGAGCCGCCTTCCTCGTCGATGAGCTCGAGGGTCCAGCCGTCGGTGCCCTCGATCTTGTAGATCTCCACCCGCACGGTGACGCCGTCATGGGTGAAGGTCTGCGACAGGGGCGAGCGGATGATGTCGGGGAACTCGGTCATGGCGATGAGCCTAGCAGTTTCGGGGGCCGGACGCAGCCGTAACCGTTCATGCCGTAGCCGGTTCCGGGCGACGCCAGCGCCGCACGAAGCGCACGACGGTGACATAGAGCAGCGGCACGAAGAAGAGGCCGAGCGTGGTCGCCGCGATCATGCCGCCCATCACGCCGATGCCGATCGCATTCTGGCTGCCCGAGCCGGCGCCGGTCGCGAGCGCGAGCGGCGTGACGCCGAGCACGAAGGCGAGCGAGGTCATCAGGATCGGCCGCAGTCGCTGGCGGGCGGCCTCCAGCGTCGCCTCGACGAGGCCCTTGCCCCGGGCCTCCTGCTCGATCGCGAACTCGACGATCAGGATCGCGTTCTTGGCGGCGAGCCCGATCGTCGTCAGCAGGCCAACCTTGAAATAGACGTCGTTGCTCTGGCCGAAGAGCGTCGCCGCCAGAAGCGCGCCGAAGATGCCGATCGGCACCGACAGCATCACCGCGAAGGGGATCGACCAGCTCTCGTAGAGCGCCGCCAGGCACAGGAAGACGACCAGCATCGAGATGGCGTAGAGCGCCACCGCCTGGCTGCCCGACAGGCGCTCCTGGAAGGACAGCCCCGTCCATTCATGGCCGAAGCCCACCGGCAGCTGCGTCATCAGCCGCTCGATCTCCTCCATCGCCGCCCCCGAGCTGACGCCCGGCGCCGCCGCGCCCTGGATCTCGACGGCGGCCGCGCCGTTGTAGCGTTCGAGCCGCGGCGAGCCATAGGCCCAGCGCCCGCTGGCGAAGGCGGAGAACGGCACCATCTCGCCCATCTGGTTGCGCACATGCCAGCGCCCGATGTCGTCGGGCTGCATGCGGAAGGGCGCATCCGCCTGGACATAGACCGATTTCACCCGGCCGCGGTCGATGAAGTCGTTGACATAGGCCGAGCCCCAGGCGGTCGACAGCGTGTTGTTGATGGCGGAAAGCGGCAGGGTCAGCGCGCTCGCCTTCTCCTGGTCGATCTCGATCGCGTATTGCGGGGTGTCCTCCTGGCCGTTCGGGCGCGTGCCGGAGAGCTGCTTGCTCTGTGCGGCGAGGCCGAGCAGCTGGTTGCGCACCTCCATCAGCCGGCTATGCCCGGCGCCGGCAATGTCCTGCAGGTAAAAATCGAAGCCCGCCGTGTTGCCGAAGCCCTGGATGGCGGGCGGGGCGAGCGCGAAGACCATGCCGTCCCTGATCGCGCGGAAGGCGCCCATGGCGCGCCCGGCGATGGCCTGGGCCGTGGCGGCCTTCCCGGTGCGCTCGGCGAAGGGCTTCAGCCGGACGAAGGCGAGGCCGACATTCTGGCCCTGGCCGCCGAAGCCGAAGCCCGCGACGGTGAGCACGCCCTCGACGAGGTCCTTCTCCTTCTCGCGGTAGTGCTTCTGCACCTCGTCGAGCACCCTGAGCGTCCGGTCCTGCGTGGCGCCGACCGGCAGCTGCACGCTGGTGAGCAGGATGCCCTGATCCTCCTCCGGCAGGAAGGAGGAGGGCATCCGCACGAAGAGCCAGGCCATGCCGCCGCCGATCAGCAGGAAGACCATCAGGAAGCGCAGCGGGCGGGCGATCATCGCGGCGACGCCGGAGCGGTAGCCCTCGGTGGTGCGCTCGAAATTGCGGTTGAACCAGCCGAAGAAGCCCTTGCGCGCGCCATGCTCGCCGACGGGCTTGAGCAGGGTGGCGCAGAGCGCCGGCGTCAGCACCAGAGCGACGACGACCGAGAGCGCCATCGCGGTCACGATCGTCACCGAGAACTGCCGGTAGATCACGCCGACCGAGCCGCCGAAGAAGGCCATCGGCACGAACACCGCCGACAGCACGGTGGCGATGCCGACGAGCGCGCCGGTGATCTCGCCCATCGACTTGATCGTCGCTTCCTTGGGCGAGAGCTTCTCTTCGCGCATCACGCGCTCGACGTTCTCGACCACGACGATGGCGTCGTCGACGAGCAGGCCGATGGCCAGCACCATCGCGAACATGGTGAGCGTGTTGATCGAATAGCCGGCGAGCGCCAGCACCCCGAAGGTGCCAAGCAGCACGACCGGCACGGCCAGCATCGGGATGAAGGTCGCGCGCAGGTTCTGCAGGAAGACGAACATCACGACGAAGACGAGCAGGATCGCCTCGAACAGCGTATGCACCACCTTCTCGATCGAGAGCGTGACGAAGGGTGTGGTGTCGTAGGGGTAGGTGACCTCGACGCCCTCGGGCAGGGTGGGCTTCAGCCGCTCGATCGTCGCCTGCACCGCCTTGGCGGTGTCGATCGCGTTGGCGCCGGTGGCGAGGCTGATGGCGATGCCGGTCGTCGGCTGGCCGTTATAGAACGAGACGGTGTCGTAGCTCTTGGCGCCGAGCTCGACGCGGGCGACGTCGTTCAGCCGCACGATCGAGCCCGACGGGCCGCTCTTGAGGATGATGTTCTCGAACTGCGCGACCGTCTGCAGCCGCGAGAGCGCAGTCACGGTGGCGTTGAGCTGCTGGCCGGGGACCTGAGGCAGGCCGCCGAGCTGGCCGGCAGAGACCTGCGTATTCTGCGCCTCGATCGCGGCGGCGATGTCGGCGGGCATCAGCGCGTATTTGCGCAGCTTGTCGGGGTCGAGCCAGATGCGCATGGCGTAGCCGGCGCCGAAGAGCTGGGTCGAGCCGACGCCCTCGACGCGCTTCAACGTATCGTTGAGGGTCGAATCGACATAGTCGGCGAGGTCGATGGTCGACATCCGCCCGTCCTTCGAGACGAAGGCGACGACCATCAGGAAGCCGGTCGAGGCCTTGGCGACCGAGATGCCGGTGCTCTGCACCACGCCGGGCAACTGGCGGGTGACGAGCTGCAGCTTGTTCTGCACCTGCATCTGCGCGACGTCGGGATCGGCCTGGCTGTTGAAGGTCAGCGTGATCTGGGCGTTGCCGGTCGAGGTCGAGGTCGCCGTCATGTATTGCAGGTTGTCGACGCCGGTCATGCCCTGCTCGATGACCTTGGTCACCGAGTTCTCGACGGTCTGGGCGTCGGCGCCGGGATAGTTGGCGCTGATCTGCACGGTCGTCGGCGCGATCTGCGGATATTGCGAGATCGGCAGCGAGCGCAGCGCGAGCAGCCCCGCCAGCATGATGACGATGGCGACGACCCAGGCGAAGATCGGCCGTTCGATGAAGAAACGCGACAGCATGGCGTCAGTTCTTCGCCGTGTCGCCGGCGGGAAGCTCGGCGCGGCGGTTGGCCGATTTGAGCTCGCCCGTCGCCTCGTCGACGCTGACCTCGTTCGCGGTCACGACCTGGCCCGGCCTTGCGAGCTGGCCGCCCTCGACGATGACGCGCTCGCCGTCCTTGACGCCTGAGTCGACCAGCCAGTTGTTGCCGATGTTGCGCCTGGTCGCCAGCACGCGCTCCTCGACCTTGCCGTCGGCTGAGACGAATTTCGCGGTCGCCTCGCCCTTGGTGTTGCGCCCGACGGCGCGCTGCGGCAGCAGGAAGCTGTTCTCGGCGATGCCTTCCTGGATCACGGCGCGCACGAACATGCCCGGCAGCAGGAGCCGGTCCGGATTGGGGAATTCGGCGCGGACGCTGAAGGTGCCGGTCGTCTGGTCGATATTGGCCTCGGCGAATTCGAGCTTGCCGGTCTGCTGATAGGCGTCGCCGGTGTCGAGCTTGAGCCTCACCGCGACGTTGGGGCCGGTGAACTTCAGCCGGCCCGAGGCGATATCGGCGCGGAACTTCAGCAGGTTGGTGCTCGACTGGGTGACGTCGACATTGATCGGATCGAGCTTGCGGATCGTGGTCAGTATCGCGGCCTGGTTGGCGGTGACGAGCGCGCCCTGGGTCAGTGCCGATTTGTCGATGCGCCCGTCGATCGGAGCCGTGACCTTGGTATAGGCGAGGTTGATCCGCGCTGCCTCGACGCTCGCCTTGGTGCCCGCCAGATCGGCCTGCGCCTGTGCCAGCGTGGCGGTGGCGTCGTCCATGTCCTGCCGGCTGCCGGCGTTGCGCTGGTAGAGCTCCTGGTAGCGGCCGGCCCGGATCTGGGCGTTGGTGACGGCGGCCTCGGCCTTCTGCTGGGCCGCGATCGCGCTGTCGAGCGCGGCCTGATAGGGGGCGGGGTCGATCTCGTAGAGCACGTCCCCGGCCTTGACCTCGCTGCCCTCTCGGAACAGCCGCGACTTGATGATGCCGCTGACCTGGGGCCTCACCTCCGCGATCAGGCTCGCCGAGACGCGGCCCGGCAGCTCGGCCGTGATCGCCACCGGCTGCGGATGCAGCGAGACGACGCTGACCTGAAGCTGCGGCTGCGCCGGCGGGGCTGCCGCCTTCTCGGCATTGCAGGCAGCCAGAGCCGCCGCGATGAGCAGCGCGCCCGGCAAGGCGTGGCGGGAGGAGGAGGGGGCGCGCTCGGCCGGCATGCGGTCTCTCTTTTTGGAAACTGGCGGGTTTCTTATCTCTTGATTTCTGCGGCTGTCAAACCCCAGAATGCGGCGCCATGACGGAGTTGACCAGAGCGAACGGCGGAGATGGCGCGCAACCGGCTTCCGGGAGGGCGCGCGGGCGCCCCAAGACGCGCCCGGACGAAGCCGAGCGCGAGCGGATCGTGCGCTCCGCCCGCGAGCTTTTCCTCGATGTCGGCTATGGCGGCACGACGATGGATGCGGTGGCAAGCCGCTGCGGCGTCTCGAAGCGCACGCTCTACCGGCTGTTTCCGGCCAAGAGCGACCTGTTCCGCGTGATGGTGGCCGATCACCGGCGCTCGATGCTGGCGCTGCCGCGCGACGCGGACGAGGATCTGCCGCTCGCCGAGGCGCTGGCGGCGATCTTCCGGCTCGACAGCGACGCGATCGACGATCGCGAGCGGCTGGCCTTCGTCAGGCTGGTCCTCGCCGATTCGGATCGCTTCAGCGAGATCGGCGAGATGATCGCACAGGAGGGCGCCCAGCCGGCGCGGCGGCTCCTGGAGGATTGGCTTGTCCGGCAGCAGGCGCGCGGCGCGCTGCGGGCCTTTCCGGCCGATGCGCTGGCCCGGATGCTGATGGACATGATCTTCTCGGTGCTGATCAAGCGCTTTCCCGGCGACCGGCTCATGACGGCCGCGGAGCGCCAGCGGCATGCGCGGCTGTGCCTTAAGGTGTTCCTGGAGGGTGTGGCGGCGACGCCGGCGTGATCGCCGTGGAGGGCTTCCCGAAATGGCGGACAGGGCGGGATTCGAACCCGCGATACGGTTTCCCGTATACACACTTTCCAGGCGTGCGCCTTCAACCACTCGGCCACCTGTCCGGCGCGCTGCTTATGACCGCCGGCCCGCCATCTTTCAAGGGCCGTGATCGCGCCTTTTGCACAATCGCGCCAAATCGCGAGCGATCGGTTGCGCTCAGCGCCCGGCATGGGCACATCTGGTCGCCCGCGCCGATGTGCGGGGATTGCTGCGGGGGGCGGACGGTGAGGTTTTTGCTCCGGTTGACCGGTTATCTCTTCGTCGCGGCGGGCTTCGTCGCGCTCGTGATCGACGGCGCCCGCTCGATCGCCGATTCGGTGCTTCGCTTCACGCCGCTCGGCGACGTGCTGCAGGCCGTCATGCAGGAGCGCTTCCAGCTCGTCCAGCCGGCGATCGAGCGCAACATCCATCCCTGGCTCTGGGACCCGCTGCTGCTGACGCTGCTGAAGGCGCCGGCCGCGGGCGTGGCGTTGCTCTTCGGTTTCGGGCTGCTCTGGCTCGGCCGGCGCCCGCCGGAAGCGATCGGCATCGTCACGCGTCGGTGATCGCGCCCCTGCGCCGGGAACCCTGTGCGAACGCGCCGCGCGAGCCTACATTGACCGCTGAGCCCGAACCGAACGGAGCGAACCATGTTCTCCCTGCGCAAGAAGACCGAGATGCCGTCCCCGGCCGAGATCCTGCCCGGCCGCGCCGCGGCAATTCCTACCGCCGAGAGCCATGTCGTCAACGGGCGCAGCCTGGCCGGCCCCTATCCGGCGGGAATGCAGAAGGCCCTGTTCGGCCTCGGCTGCTTCTGGGGCGCCGAGCGCAAGTTCTGGCAGAGCGGCGAGGGCATCTGGGTGACGGCTTCGGGCTATGCCGGCGGCACGACGCAAAACCCGACCTATGAGGAGGTCTGCAGCGGGCTGACCGGGCACACCGAAGTGGTCCTCGTCGTCTTCGACCCCGCCAAAATCGCCTATGAGGACCTCCTGAAGATCTTCTGGGAGAACCACGATCCGACCCAGGGCATGCGGCAGGGCGGCGACGTCGGCACGCAATACCGCTCGGCGATCTACACCTACGACGCGCAGCAGCAGGAGGCGGCCGAGCGCTCGCGCGCGGCTTACGCCCAGGCGCTCGCCGCCGGCGGCTACGGCCCGGTCACCACCGAGATCCGCCCGGCGCCGACCTTCTACTTCGCCGAGGATTATCACCAGCAATATCTGGCCAGGAACCCGGCCGGCTATTGCGGGCTGGGCGGCACCGGCGTCGCCTGCCAGATCGGGCTCTCCGTCGAGGCGTGAAGGCGGGGGGAGGCACATCTCCTTCCAGCCGCCGTCCGGTTCCCGGTATGTTCTTGCGTTGCCGCTGAAGCTCCGCTAGCCTTCCGCTGCGGTAGGGGAGCGGGGCGCAAGATGGTGGCGCGAGTCGCGACGGTGGCGTTCGAGGGCATCGAGGCCCGCGCCGTCGACGTTCAGGTCCAGATCGCGGCGGGCGGCGTCGCTTTCGTTCTGGTCGGGCTGCCGGACAAGGCTGTCGCGGAAAGCCGCGAGCGGGTCCGGGCCGCGCTCCTTGCCTCGGGGCTTGCTCTGCCGGCCAAGCGCGTCACCGTCAACCTGGCGCCGGCGGACCTGCCCAAGGAAGGCAGCCATTACGATTTGCCGATCGCGCTCGCCGTGATGGCCGCGATCGGGGCGATCCCTCCCGATGCGCTCGCCGGTTATGCGGTCCTCGGCGAATTGGCGCTCGACGGCTCGATCGCGCCGGTCGCGGGCGTGCTGCCGGCGGCGATCGCGGCCTATGCCAGGGGGCAGGGGCTGATCTGCCCGGCGGCGTCGGGCCCGGAGGCGGCCTGGGCCGCGGCGGATATCGACATCCTGGCGCCGCGCTCGCTGATCCAGCTCGCCAACCATTTCAAGGGAACCCAGGTGATGGCCCGGCCGGAGCCGGCGGTGGCGCGCGAGGCCGGCCCGCTGCCGGACCTCGCCGACGTCAAGGGCCAGGAAAGCGCGCGGCGCGTGCTCGAGATCGCGGCGGCGGGCGGGCACAATCTCCTGATGAACGGGCCGCCCGGGGCCGGCAAGTCGATGCTGGCGAGCCGGCTGCCCTCGATCCTGCCGCCGCTTTCGCCGCGCGAGCTGCTCGAGGTCTCGATGGTGATGTCCGTCGCCGGCCGGCTCGCCGAGGGCGCGCTGACCGACCGGCGCCCGTTCCGGGCCCCGCATCATTCGGCCTCGATGGCGGCGCTGGTCGGGGGCGGGGTGCAGGCGCGGCCGGGCGAGGTGTCGCTGGCGCATCACGGCGTGCTCTTCCTCGACGAGTTGCCGGAATTCCAGCCGCAGGCGCTCGATGCGCTGCGCCAGCCGATCGAGACCGGCGAGGTGCTGATCTCGCGCGCCAACAACCGCGTCGTCTATCCGGCGCGCTTCCAGCTCGTCGCCGCGATGAATCCCTGCCGCTGCGGCCGGGCGACCGAGCCCGGCTTCGCCTGCCGCCGCCAGCCGAACGAACGCTGCATGGCGCAGTATCAGGCGCGCGTCTCCGGCCCGCTGCTCGACCGGATCGACATCGCGATCGATGTGCCGGCGGTGACGGCGGTGGATCTGATCCGCCCCGCCGCGGGCGAAAGCTCGGCGGCGGTGGCCGCGCGCGTCGCGATGGCGCGTACGATCCAGGCGGAGCGCTTCGAGCGCCTCGGCTTCGACGGGGTCATGACCAACGCCGCCTGCCCGGTATCCGTTATCGAGGAGATCGCGCGGCCGGACAAGGCCGGGCTTTCCCTGCTGCGCGACGCGGCGGAGGCGCTACGGCTGACGGCGCGCGCCTATCACCGCGTGCTGAAGGTCGCCCGCACGCTCGCCGACCTCGACGCGGAGGAGACGGTCGGCCGGCACCATCTGGCGGAGGCCCTGTCCTACCGGGCACGGGGGGAGGATCTCGTCGCGGCCGCCTGAGGCGCGAAGGTTAACCGATCCTCACCTCGAACCGGTCGTATTTGCCCTATTCACAGGCGCCTTTCTCAAGGGGGGCCGCGTAGATCGGAGGTCATGGCTTCCTCGATCTGGTCATGGCTTGCCCTTGCTCCTGCGCTGCTGCTTCTCCCGGCGGCGGGGGGGCTTATCTGGCTCATGCGCCAGCGCGGCGCGCTTAGCCGGCAGGTCGCCGGGCTCGCCCATGAGGTCGAGGCGCTCAACGACCGCCTCTGGAACCTCGCCGACAGCGAGGAACGCTATCGCAGCCTGATCGAGGCGCAGGGCGACCTGATCGTCAGGCGCGACGGCCTCAAGATCGTCTATGCCAACCGCGCCTATGCGGCGCTGTTCGGCGCAACCGAGCAGGATCTCGTCGGCAGCGAGATGCTGCTGCCGCAGCTCGCCAGCCGGCCGCTCGCGCGGCTGGAGGGCGGCGCGCGCAGCTTCGACGAATGCCTCGCCACCCATGCGGGCGAGCGCTGGATCGCCTGGATCGAGACGGCCGTGCGCGGGTCCGACGGGCGCACGCTGATCCAGCGCGTCGGCCGCGACATCACGGCGCGCATCGCCGGCGAGGATGCGCTGGTCGAGGCACGCGCACGGGCCGAGGCCGCCAACGAGGCCAAGTCGCGCTTCCTGGCGACCGTCAGCCACGAGTTCCGCACGCCGCTCAACGGCATCCTCGGCATGGCCGACCTCCTGACCGATACCGGCCCCGACGCGGAGCAGGCGACCTATGTCGCGGCGCTGCGCACCTCCGGCGAGGCGCTGCTGGCGCTGGTCGACGACATCCTCGATTTCGCCAAGGTCGAGGCCGGCAGGCTGGAGCTCAACGAGGCGCCTTACGACCCGGTCCAGCTCGTCGAGACGGTCGCGGAGCTGATGGCGCCGCGCGCGCAGGCGAAGGGGATCGAGCTCGCGGCCCATATCGCGCCCGATCTGCCGGCGCGCCTCGTCGGCGACCGCGACCGGCTGCGCCAGATCCTTTTGAACCTCGTCGGCAACGCGGTGAAGTTCACCGAGGCCGGCGGGGTGGGCCTGAGCCTCGCCCGGGCCGGCGCGCATCTGGAGATCACCGTCGCCGATACCGGGCCGGGCATCCCGCCCGACCGGCTGGAAGCCGTCTTCGGCGAGTTCGAGCAGCTCGATCACGGCTCCGGCCAGGCCGGTACCGGCCTCGGGCTCGCGATCGTGCGCCGCCTCGCCCGGCTGATGCGCGGCGAGGCGCGGGCCGAGAGCCGGCCGGGCGAGGGCGCGACCTTCCGTGTCACGCTGCCGCTCGTGCCGGCACGCGACGCTCCCGTGCCGCGGATCCCGCACTGGCCGCATCACCATGTCCTGCTGGTCTCGCCTGCGCCTTTCGCGGCGCGCTTCCTGGCGCAGACGATCCGGGCGACGGGTGCCTCGGTCACCGTCGCCGGCACGGCCGAGGCGGCGCGAGCCGGGCTCGCAGGGGCTGCTCGCGCCACGGCGGTGCTGATCGACCATGCGCTCGGCGATCGGCCGGCGCGGGAGCTTGCGGCGGTCGCGGCGGCGGCCGGCATCCGCGATTGCCTGATCCTGCTCTCGCCCCAGGCGCGCCGGGCATTCGGCTCGGCCCAGGAGGCAGGCTTCACCGGCTTCCTGATCAAGCCGGTCAGGGCGCGCTCGCTCTACGAGCGGCTGGAGAGCGGGGTCCCGCAGGCTGCGCCAAAGGCCGGCAGGGCCATGGCGCCGGCCCTGCCGCCTCCGCTCGGGGCGGGCATGACGGTGCTGGTCGCGGAGGACAACGAGATCAACGCCCTGCTCGCGACGCGCACGCTGGAGCGTTTCGGCTGCACGGCGGTGCTGGCGCGCGACGGGCGCGAGGCGCTGGAACGGGTCGAGGACGCCTTCGCCGGCACGGCTCAGCCGCTGGCGCTCGCGCTGCTCGATGTCCGCATGCCGGCGATGACGGGCCTCGACTGCGCCCGCGCCATCCGCGCGCTGGAGAAGCGGCTCGGCCGCGCCGTCCCGCTGCCGCTCCTCGCCGTCACCGCCAATGCCGCCGCCGCCGACCGGGCCGCCGCGGCGGCGGCCGGGATGGACGGGTGCCTCGCCAAGCCGCTGGAGCGCGCGGCGCTGCTGCGCTGGCTCACGCGCCTGTCACTGGGCCCCGCCGACAGCCTGTCGGCTTGACGGCCGTCATCGCTTCGACGCAGTTTCGTCGCTAAGTCGTAAGACCAAGGGAGCAAACCTGCCCATGCCGGTCCTGGCGGGGATGAGGAAGCGATGGCACTGCAGCTTTCCGGAACCAAGCACGCCCCGCCGGCCGGGTCGCCGGCCGGCAAGCGGTTCTCGCGCTTTGCTCCGTCGCTTATGATCAGAGGCGGCGCGATCTTGCGCCGGCCTGCTGCCGGGGCCGACGAGGCGGCGGCGCTGTCGGGCACGCTCGACCGGATCGGCGCGCTCGAGGTTCGTCTCGCCCGCACGCCGCGCGAGATCTGGCAGGCGCAGCGGCTGCGCTACCGCGTCTTCTATCAGGAGATGTCGGCCCGGCCCGATGTCGTCTCGCGCCTGTTCCGCCGCGACGCCGATCGCTTCGACAAGGCCTGCGACCATCTCCTCGTCATCGATCACGCCGCGCGCGGCCGCTTCGGCGGCATCAGGCCGAAGGTCGTCGGCACCTATCGGCTGATGCGGCAGGGCGCGGCCCAGCGCCTCGGCGGCTTCTACAGCCAGGGCGAATTCGATCTCGGCCCGCTGCTCGCGCGCCATCCCGGCCGCCGTTTCCTCGAGCTCGGCCGCTCCTGCGTGCTGAAGCCCTATCGCAACAAGCGCACGGTCGAGCTGCTCTGGTCGGGCATCTGGGCCTATCTGCAGCATCACCGCATCGAGGCGATGTTCGGCTGTGCCTCCTTCGACGGCACCGATCCCGATGCGCTGGCGCTGCCGCTCAGCTTCCTGCACCATCACGCCCGCTCCGAGGGGGCTTGGCGCGCGACCGCCCATGCCCGCCATTGCGTCGATATGGACCGCCTGCCGGCGGAGATGGTCGATGCCAAGCTCGCCCTCAAGCAGATGCCGCCGCTGATCAAGGGCTATCTCAGGATCGGCGCCCGCTTCGGCACCGGCGCCGTCATCGACCACCGGTTCGGCACGACCGACGTCCTCGTCGTGCTGCCCGTCTCGGCGATCGACAAGCGCTATAGCGATTACTACGGCGGCGAGACCCCCCGCCACGCCGCCTGAGGCGGTTCATTCGCCCGCTGCCGCCAACGCCGGCAACGCCTCGCGATAGCTCGGATAGCGGAAGGTGTAGCCCAGCTCCCGCTTCACCAGCGCGTTCGAGACGCGCTTGTTCTCACGATAGAATTCCACCGCCATCGGCGACAGCGCGGCTTCGTCGAACGGGATTTCCGGCGGCGGTTCGAGCCCTGTCAGCTCCGCCGCGAAGGCGATGACATCCTGCGGCGGGCCTGGCTCGTCGTCGGTGAGGTTGTAGACCGCGCCCTGGCGCGGCCGGGCGAGCGAGGCCATCAGCACGCCGGCGATGTCGTCGACATGGATGCGGTTGAACACCTGGCCCGGCTTGACGAGCCGCACGGCCTTGCCTTGGCGCAGCTTGGCGATGGCGTTGCGGCCGGGGCCGTAGATGCCCGACAGGCGGAAGATCTGGACCGGCTTGCCGCTGCCCTGTCCGAGCCGCAGCCAGCCTTCCTCGATCGCGACGCGCTGGCGCGTGCGGGCATTGCGCGGGACCGGCGGCGTCGATTCGTCGATCCAGGCGCCGCCCTGGTCGCCATAGACGCCGATGGTCGAAAGATAGCCGATCCAGGTGAGCCCGGGTGCCGCAGCCAGCGCCTCGCCCAGGCAGGTCAGGGCCGGGTCGCCATCCTGCGTCGGCTGGACCGAGACCAGCACGGCTTCGGCCTCGGCCACCGCCTTTTCGAGCGCCGGCGACACCGTGAGGCCGTCGAAGACCAGCGTCCTGATGCCGTCACGGCCGAGGCGGGCGGCTTTTTCGGCCGTGCGGACGGTGCCGGTGACCTGCCAACCCCGGGCCAGCGCTTCGCGCGCGAAGAAGCCGGCCGCATAGCCGAGGCCGAGGATCAGGAGGTTCATGCGGTGTCTTCCGTCCGGGTCGCGAGCGCCTGCCATTCGGCGCGCACCTGCGGGTCGGCTTCCTCTGCGAGCCCGGCGGCGGCGAGCTTGCCGGCGCCGGCTGGGTCGAGCCTTCCCAGCGCCCAGACCGCCATGGCGCGCACCAGCGGCGAAGGATCGGCGAGATGGGGCAGGGCGCTTCCGGCAAGCTCCGCCCGGCCGCTGTTGCCGATCGCGATCAGCACGTTGCGCAGGAAGCGGTCGCGCCCGGTGCGCTTCACCGGCGTGCCGGCGAAGAGCGTGCGGAAGCTTGCATCGTCGAGCCGGGCGAGCCTGGCGAGATCGAGCCCGTCGAGATCGTCCTTGAGGGAAAGCCGGGTCTCCTGCGCGGCCTGCGCAAACTTGTTCCAGGGGCAGACGGCGAGGCAGTCGTCGCAGCCGAAGACGCGGTTGCCGATGCCCGGCCGCAAGGCGGCGTCGATATGGCCCTGATGCTCGATGGTGAGATAGGAGATGCAGCGGCGCGCATCGAGCCGGTAGGGCGCGGGAAAGGCGTCTGTCGGGCAGATATCGAGGCAGCGCCGGCAGGAGCCGCAATGGTCGCGCTCAGGCGTATCGGCCGGCAGGTCGGCGGTGGTGTAGATCGCGCCGAGCAGGAGCCAGGAGCCGTGCTGGCGCGAGACCAGCACCGTGTGCTTGCCCTGCCAGCCGAGCCCGGCCGCCTCGGCCAGCGGCTTTTCCATCACGGGGGCGGTATCGACGAAGACCTTGACGTCGGCGCCGCCGCGCGCAGCGAGCAGCCCCGCGACGCTCTTGAGCTTGCCCTTGATGACGTCGTGATAATCGCGCCGGCGCGCATAGAGCGAGATCGCAGCCTTGTCGGGATGCGCCAGCATGGCGAGCGGATCGCCTTCGCCGGCATAGTTCATGCCGAGCATGATGACGCAGCGCACCTCGCCCCAGAGCCGGCGCGGGTCGGCGCGCTCGTCGCGGCGCTCCTCCATCCAGCCCATGTCGCCCTGGTAGCCGCCGGCGAGCCAGGCTTCGAGCCGCTCCGGCGCTTGCGGAATCGCATCGGCGGCGGCGACGCGCATCACGGCGAAGCCCTCGGCGAGCGCCCGCCCGGCGACGGCGCGCTTGAGCTTCTCGCCGCTCAGAAATCCAGGTTGTCGTAATGGGCGCTCGGAGCCATGCCCGGCACGCGGTCGCTCAGAAGCGGCCGGAAGCTCGGTCTCGACTTGATCCTCGCATACCATGCGCGGGCCGCCTCATCCTCTTCCCAGGGCACGTCGCCGAGATAGTCGACGCAGGACAGATGCGCCGCCGCCGCCAGATCGGCATAGCTCAGCTCGGGGCCCGCGAGCCAGTTCCTCTTGGCGGTGAGCCAGGAGATGTAGCGCAGATGATAGCGCACATTGGCGCGCGCCGCGCGGATCGCGCTCATCTCCGGCGGGCCGCCGCCCTCGTCGCGGCTCATGAACCGCTTCATCACCTTCTCCAGCACGAGCGGGCCGGTGATCTCCTCATGGAACTTGATGTTGAACCAGTCCATGAGCCGGCGCACCTCGACGCGCTCGCCCGGCCCTTCCGGCAGCAGGCGGCGCTCGCCCAGCGCCAGGCCCCGCGTCTCGTCGAGGTATTCCGCGATCGGCCCGGCGCCGGGCACGGCAAGCCCGCCCTGCTCCTGGAAGACGGGCGTCGTGCCCGCGGTGTTGAGCTCGATGAATTCCCGCCGGCGCTCCCAGACGCGTTCCTCGACCAGATCGGCCTCAAGGCCGAATTCGCTGAGCGCGAGCCGGACGAAACGCGAATGCGGGCACAGCGGGTAGTGGTACAGGGTCGCCATGGCACTCATGAGCACTGTGAAGCAGGCAAAATGCGACGGAAGCAGGGCCGCCGGGGCAGCAGGCGCCCGATAGGCGACGGCGTGTTGCTATAGTCACGCCGGAAAAGCGCCACAAGCGGCGCCGATGCGGAAAGCCGCAATTTGGGCGCGCGGCTTCGCGAAGTGGTAACCAATTCGCAAAGAGCTCGGCGTAAGCCGGACCGTGCGCCGCACGAGGAAAAGTCTTCCATGCACAACCTGATCGAAGCCTTCGTCCTCGGCATCGTCGAGGGCCTGACCGAATTCCTGCCGGTCTCCTCGACCGGGCATCTGCTGCTCATCGGCCACTTCCTCGGCTTCGAATCCAACGGCAAGACCTTCGAGGTCCTGGTCCAGCTCGGCGCGATCCTGGCGATCCTGCTGGTCTATTTCCGCCGCCTCCTCGACATCGCGCTGAGGTTGCCGAGCGATCCTTCGGCCCGGCGCTTCGTGCTGGGCGTGCTCGTCGCCTTCCTGCCGGCGGCGGTGATCGGCGCGGCTCTGCACGGCTTCATCAAGACCGTGCTGTTCAACCCCTTCCTGGTCTGCTGCACGCTGATCGCCGGCGGGCTTATCCTGCTCGTCGTCGACGAATTGGAGCTGCAGGAGACGCACACCGACGCCACCGCCTTTCCGCTGTCGATGTATTTCAAGATCGGGCTGATCCAGTGCCTGGCGATGATTCCGGGCGTCTCGCGCTCGGGCTCGACCATCGTCGGCGCCATGCTGCTCGGGGCGAGCAAGCGCGCGGCGGCCGAATTCTCGTTCTTCCTCGCCATGCCGACCATGGCGGGCGCCTTCGCCTACGATCTCTTCAAGAGCTACAAGTTCCTGACCTTCGACGACGGCATCCTGATCGTCGTCGGCTTCGTCGCGGCCTTCTTCTCGGCGCTCATCGTGGTGCGCAGCTTCCTCGATTTCGTCTCGAAGCGGGGTTTCGCGCCCTTCGCCTGGTGGCGGATCGTCGTCGGCATGGTCGGCCTCGCGGGCCTGTGGATCGTCGGCTGAGGCCGATCCTCAGGCCGGGCGCGCCGGATCGTTCAGCGAATCGGCGAGCGTCGGCGTCCGGCTGGTGGAGAACTGCGGCAGCGAGGCCGTCTGCCGTTCGATCATGCGGTGGACCAGCGGCGGATTCGGGCCGCTGTGCAGGGCGCGGACCCGCTCGCCGATCTCGGCATCGGCCTGGGTGACCCGCTGGTTCTGGCGGACATATTCGACCCAGGTCGGGGCGTCGTAACGCTCGACCCACAGCCTCGAATCGGTGAGGTCGCGCAGCAGGGCCCAGTGCCGGGCGCCGTCGCGGCGCCGGATGCGCCGACGTTCCGCCATCACGGTCAGGAAGGCGACGACGTCTTCCGGCTTGATGATGTATTCGATCGTCACGATGATCGGGCCGGAGCGCGGCTCGATGTCGACGGCGACCTTGGGCTCGCGCCAGCGGCTGAGCGGATCGAGGTTGAGCTCCTCGAGCGGCGGCAGCCGGTAGCGCAGCCCCATCACCGCCCCCGCGACCAGCACGACGGCCGAGATCAGCAGGGCCTTCTCGACGCCGAAATGCTGCGCCGAGCGGCCCCAGGCCCAGCTGCCGAACGCCATGCCGCCGAATGTCGCCATCTGGTAGATCGCCAGTGCCCGGCCGACGACCCAGCGCGGCGCCGAAAGCTGCACCGTGGCGTTGAAGGTCGAGAGCGCCAGCACCCAGCAGGCGCCGCAGACGCTCAACCCCGCCATGGCCAGCCAGATCGTCTCGCTGAAGGCGACCAGCATGACGCCGCCGGCATAGGCGACGAAGGTCGAGCGGGTCAGCGCCTCGGTCGACATCGTCCGGCGCAGCCGCGCGCTCATGAAGGCGCCCGCCACGGCGCCGGCACCGAAGGCACCGAGCAGCACGCCATAGGTGAGCGGGCCGCCGCGCACGAGATCGCGCGCGATCAGCGGCAGGAGCGCGAGCCCCACGATGGCGCCGAAGCCGTAGACGAAGGCGCGCAGCGTGACGGTGCGGATGTTGGGCGACATCGCGACATAGCGCACGCCCGCGCTCATCGCGATGAACAGCGTCTCGCGCGGCAGGAGCCGTTCCACCTTGGGCGGCTTCCAGCGCGCCAGGACGACGAGCAGCGGAATGTAGCTGACGGCGTTGATGGCGAAGGCGGCGACGGCGCCGGCCGCCGCCACGATCACGCCGCCGATCGCCGGCCCGACGCTGCGGGCGATGTTGAAGGCGACGCTGTTGAGCGTCACCGCCGCCGGCACGTCGCGGCGCGGCACCATGTCGCCGACCGAGGACTGCCAGGCCGGGTTGTTGAGCGCCGTGCCGCAGCCGATCAGGAAGGTGAAGGCGAGCAGCAGCCAGGGCGTGATCAGGCCGAACCAGGCGAAGACCGCGAGCAGGACCGAGACCAGCAGCATGAAGCTCTGGGCCGCGAGCAGGATCCGGCGGCGGTCGTAATTGTCGGCGACGGCCCCCGACGCCAGCGAGAACAGCATGACCGGCAGCGTCGTCGACGACTGGACCAGCGCGACCATCTCCGCCGAGGGCGAGATCGAGGCCATCATCCAGGAGGCGCCGACCGCCTGGACGAGGCCGCCGAAATTCGAGGCGAGGCTGGCGAACCAGACGGCGCGGAAGATCGGCTGCTGAAGCGGGACGAGGGGCGAGACCCGGGCCTGCGCCGGCCTGATGCCCTCCGAGGCGAGCTCGGCTTCGATGACATCGGCCGTCGGCTGGGCGTGCGGATCGTCAGGCATGCCATCGGGTTAGAGCATGAGCGCGAGAGGGGGGGAACCCTTTCCATTGGAAGATGTCGAAACTTGGAAGCTTTTTTCTCAGGCCGCCGGCACGGGCGCCCGCTGCCGTGGCCTGCGGGCGCGCAAGCCGTGGCCGAGCGCCACCAGAAGCCCGGCGAGCGCGACCCAGTGCGCGGGCCTCAGCGAAGCGTAGTCGCCATAGATCAGGATGTCGGCATTGGCGGCGAGGACGAGCCCGGCCGGCACGCCGGAGGCTGCGGCATACCAGCCCGCTTCAAGGGCCGCGGTGGCAAGCCCCGCCAGAAGCGCCGCCCCCGCCAGCATCGGCACGGAGACCGGAAGCCTCCAGCGATAAAAGCCGCGATAGAGCATGAGCAGCAGGAAAAGCCCGCTCGTCAGCGCCGGCTCGGTGACGTCGATCTTGGATTGCAGGAAAAAATGCACGAGCGCCAGCACCGCGATCGGATAGACGAGGCTGTGCAGGCGCTGCCAGTTCCTGCCGAGCCGGCGGATCATGCCGTCGGTCGAGGTGATGCCGAGCGCGATGAGGCCGATCAGCGCGGCAAAGCCGATGGTCAGGTAGAAGCGCCTGGCGATCTCCGAGACGATCAGTCCCCAGTCGAAGGCCATGTCGATTGTGTAGAGCGCGAGGTGCCCGAGCGCATAGGCAAGCGCGCCGAGGCCCAGCATGCGGCGGATGCCGATCAGCCTGCCCCAGTCGAACAGGCGCCGGAACGGCGAGACCGCGAGCGTGGCAAGCAGCAGCCGGACCGTCCAGGTCCCGGTCTGGTGGATCGCCTGTGTCCAGGGCTTCGCGCCGAGCTGATGCGTCAAGGCGGCATGGAGCAGGATGAGCGCCGGCACGAGGATGAGCGCGAAGGTCGCAGCCCTCAAGCCCGAGAAACGGCCCTGCCGGTCGACCCATGGCAGCCACGATGCCGCGGCGCGATTTGGAGTGCCAACGCTCATGCCCATCGCATAGACGAGCAGGATGGCCCCTGTCCCGCATCCCTGGACACAAGCGTGTGAGGGGGCTGTCCTGCCGGCCCGGCTGCGCGCCCTCTCAGGCGGCGCTCTTGACCGCGGCGGCCGGGGCGAGGCCGGCGGCGTCGACGCCGCGCGCCTCGCGCAGCAGCCGGGAGCCCGCCCGGGTCGCGAGGAAATCGGCGAGCGCGGCGTCCTCCTGCCGCACGAAGCCCCTGGCGGGCAGCTTGCCGGCGAGGAAGAGCTCGACCATGGCGACGCAGCCGGCGGCGGTGGTGAGCTGGATCGCGCCGAGCCTGTCGGTGCCGTCATAGCGCAGCACGATGCTCTCCTCCTCGAGGCGGCCGCGGCGCTCGCCGACGCCGGTCACGAAGATCACGACCACGTCCTTGCGGGTGAAGGGCGCTGAATGGCTGAGGATGCGGCGCATCGTCTCGCGGTCGTCGGCGAGTTCGAGATCGCGCAGCAGGAGCTTCATGATCCCGGCATGGCCGGGATAGCGCAGCGTCTTGTAGCTCATGTCGCGCACCTTGCCGGCGAGCGTCTCGGTCAGGGTGCCGAGGCCCCCAGAGGTGTTGAAGGCTTCATAGGCGACGCCGTCGATCATCACGCTCTCGATGCCCTCGAGCGCCGGCACCAGCGTCGGCTTGCCGTCGAAGACTATCTCGCAGGGGTTGCAGTATTCGTTGATCAGCCCGTCGACCGACCAGGTCACGTTGTAGCGCAGCGCGTTGGTCGGATAGAGCGGCAGCGCCCCGACGCGCATCTTGATGGCGCGCACGCTCTCGAAGCGGGCCGCCATGTCGGCGCCGAGGATGCAGATGAAGCCCGGGGCAAGCCCGCATTGCGGGACCAGCGCGACCTCGGCTGTCCTGCCGAGCTGCTTGACGTAAGCCGTGGTGGCGACGTCCTCGGTCAGGTCGAAATAATGGGTCCTGGTCTCGGCCGCGGCCCTGGCGATGCCCTTGTTGAGGAAATAGGGGCAGGCGCTGACGACGATGTCGCGGTCCTTCAGGAAGGCGCGCAGCGCGTCGAGGTTCGAAGCATCGACGGTCGCGGTGGCGAAACGCCCGCCGGCGGCGTGGGCGAGCTGGGCATCCGCCGCATCGGCCAGCGTCACCTCGTGACCCTGCTCGGCCAGCATGCCTGCGATGACGATGCCGATCTGCCCGGCGCCCAGCACGGCGATGCGCTGCTTCTGGATGGTCATCTCGCGATCTCCTGACGGGTTTTTCGGTGCGCGGCCGGAAGCCTGCCTCTGCGCCTCGAATCATCGTCGCGGGGCGTGTGAGCCGCAACGGGCGGATCGCTGGAGAAATGCGCAATAACGGTGCGATATGATGGGATATCGATTGTTTCGATGGGAAATCGCCGCTTCCCTCGGGCTCCGCCCTCAGCGCCCGAACCTGCGGGCCAGAATCACGGAGGAGGTGGTCCGGCGTACTCCATCCATTTCGGCGATCCAGTCGATGATGGTATCGAGGTCGCCGGCGGTCTCGCATTCGATCTTGACCGACAGGTCGAAATGGCCGCTCAGCGTGTCGCATTGCACGATTTCGGGCCTTTTCTTCAACGCCGCGACCACGCCGCCCTGCTGCTTCATCTCCAGCTCGATCAGGATCAGCGCCGAGACCGTGGTCGGCGGCCGGCTCGCCTTGCCGAGGATCACGGTGTAGCCGGCGATCACGCCGTCGCGCTCGAGCCGGCTGAGCCGCCCCTGCGCCGTCGCCCGCGCGACGCCGAGCCGCTTGGCGATATCGGAAAGGGGCAGGCGGGCGTTCTCGGTCAGGATCTGGATCAGCTCGCGGTCCTTGGCGGCGTCGGACGGCCGTGCCATGTCGTCTCCGGCGGTGTGGCGGGCCGTCATATAGCAGGCAAACGCCGCCGCCCGGCAAGGGAGCGGGTGTGGCCGCCGCCGCGGCGGCGTGCCCGAAAAGGAACATCTTGTCGTTCGAAGCATTGTCCTGTGCCGGAAGGGGCTTGCCTCGGAGCACAAATCGGAGTGGCATGCCGGCCGGCGGCAACATGCTTTGCCATGGAGAACGTGATGTTCAGGACTTTCATTCTCGCATCCGCATCGGCCCTCGCCTTCGCCTCCTTCTCCGTGGCGCCAGCCGCGGCGCTGACGATGAAGGAATGCAGCGCCAAATACCAGGACGCCAAGAAGGCCAACACGCTGAAGGGCCAGAAGTGGAACGACTTCCGCAAGGCCGAATGCGGCGACGACGACGCCGACGAGGCGGCTGCCGCCGCAGCGGTGCCGGACACGCCGGCTCCCGCGGCCGCGCCGGCGGCCAAGCCCGCCGGAAAGGCCAAGGCCGCCGTCTTCCCGAAGGCGGTTTCGCAGAAATACTCGAACGAGACCGCCGGCAAGGCGCGGCTCAAGACCTGCGCCGACCAGTACAACGCCAACAAGGCGGCCAACGCCAACGGCGATCTGAAATGGATCGAGAAGGGCGGCGGCTACTGGAGCCAGTGCAACACCAAGCTGAAGAGCTGATTCGCCGGCCGAAGGGCCGCTCAGGGAACGCCGCGCCGCGAGGCGCGGCGTTTTCGTTTGCGGAAGCCGTCACGGAGCTCCACGGTCGTCATTCCGGGGCCTCGCGAAGCGAAGAACCCGGAACCCACGACCGGGTGAAACATCCGATACCCGATTGCGCGTGCCGCACCCCGTCGCGGGTTCCGGGTTCGCGCCTGCGGCGCGCCCCGGAATGACAAGCGTGGGGCTTGAGGCCTGTCTACTCTACCACGCGCACCGCACCGCGGGCCGCGCTGGTCGTCGTCGCGGCATAGGCTTTCAGCGCCGTCGTGACCTTGCGCTTGCGCGGCGCGGCCGGCTTCCAGGCATCCTTGCCCTTCGCCTCCATCGCCGCGCGGCGGCGCGCCAGCTCCTCATCGGACACCTTGAGCGAGATCGAGCGGTTGGGGATGTCGATGGCGATGATGTCGCCGCTCTCGACCAGGCCGATCGCGCCGCCTTCCGCCGCCTCCGGCGAGACGTGGCCGATCGAGAGGCCCGACGAGCCCCCCGAGAAGCGCCCGTCGGTGATCAGCGCGCAGGCTTTGCCGAGGCCCTTCGATTTCAGATAGCTCGTCGGATAGAGCATCTCCTGCATGCCGGGCCCGCCGCGCGGCCCTTCGTAGCGGATCAGCACGATGTCGCCGGGCTTGACCTTGCGGTTGAGGATGCCATCGACCGCCGCGTCCTGGCTCTCGAAGATCACGGCCGGGCCTGAGAAGGTCAGGATCGAGGCATCGACGCCGGCCGTCTTCACGATGCAGCCGTCCTGCGCGATGTTGCCATAGAGCACGGCAAGTCCGCCATCCTGGGAATAGGCATGCGCGGCGCTGCGGATCACGCCGGCCTTGCGGTCGGTGTCGAGCGTCTCGAAGCGCCGCTCCTGGCTGAAGGCGGTCTGGGTCGGCACGCCGCCGGGCGCGGCGCTGTAGAAGGCGCGCACCGACTCGCTCGTCGTCTGGGTGATGTCCCAGCGCGCCAGCGCCTCGGCCATGGTCGTGCTGTGGACGGTCGGCAGCGTGGTATCGACCAGCCCGGCGCGATCGAGCTCGCCCAGGATCGCCATGATGCCGCCGGCGCGGTGGACGTCCTCCATATGCACGTCGGCGACGGCGGGCGCGACCTTGCACAGGACCGGCACGCGCCGCGACAGCCGGTCGATGTCGGCCATGGTGAAGTCGATCTCCGCCTCATGCGCCGCCGCCAGGAGATGCAGCACCGTATTGGTCGAGCCGCCCATGGCGATATCGAGCGTCATCGCGTTCTCGAAGGCCTTGAACGAGCCGACATTGCGCGGCAGCACGCTCTCGTCGTCCTGATCGTAATAGCGCCGGGCGATGTCGACGATCAGATGCCCGGCCTCGACGAAGAGGCGCTTGCGGTCGGCATGGGTGGCGAGCGTCGAGCCGTTGCCGGGAAGCGCGAGGCCCAGCGCCTCGGTCAGGCAGTTCATCGAATTGGCGGTGAACATGCCCGAGCAGGAGCCGCAGGTCGGGCAGGCCGAACGCTCGATCACGTCGACCTCCGCGTCCGTATACTTGTCGTCGGCGGCGGCGATCATCGCATCGACGAGGTCGACCTTCTTCAGCACGCCCTCGGCGATGAACTTGCCGGCCTCCATCGGCCCGCCCGAGACGAAGACGGTGGGGATGTTGAGCCGCATCGCCGCCATCAGCATGCCGGGCGTGATCTTGTCGCAATTGGAGATGCAGACCATCGCGTCGGCGCAATGGGCGTTGACCATGTATTCGACGCTGTCGGCGATCAGCTCGCGCGAGGGCAGGCTGTAGAGCATGCCGTCATGGCCCATGGCGATGCCGTCGTCGACCGCGATGGTGTTGAACTCCTTGGCGACGCCGCCGGCGGTCTCGATCTCGCGCGCGACGAGCTGGCCGAGATCCTTGAGATGGACATGGCCGGGCACGAACTGGGTGAAGGAGTTCACCACGGCGACGATCGGCTTGCCGAAATCGCCGTCCTTCATGCCGGTGGCGCGCCACAGGCCGCGGGCGCCGGCCATGTTGCGGCCATGGGTGGAGGTGGCGGATCTCAGCCTGGGCATTGCAATCATGTCTCCGGTCTCGGGCGGGGATCGTCCCGTCGGGCGGCCAAGCTATCGCCATCGCGGCCGGCGTCAAAATCGAATTCCTCGTTTTTTAGACCGGCACGGCGCATGGCGCCCCGACCCCGGCGGGGGAGGAGGCCCTGCAAAGCGAGGCCCTTGGCACAGTGGATAAGAACCTCCGGTGTAAGCCGTTGGCTTGAAAGAGAA